>JAFYBQ010000001.1 GCA_017540085.1 Synergistaceae bacterium
AACGACCAAGCCATCAAGCCAGATGACAGGATAAACAGCCTCCAGAGGTCTGTCACGCCACTGCTCAACTTCCTCATTGACGACATCAGTAACTTTTGAGATGAGCGAAGGCGATACATCAACGTGGTACAAGTCCTGTAAAGTAGCCTGAATATCTCTTGTAGTCATGCCCTTTGCGTAGAGTGAGAGGATAGCTTCTTCGAGCATAGCAGATTTAGTGGAGCGTTTAGGAATAATCTGAGGCTCAAAAGTACTGTGCCTGTCTCTGGGAGTGGAAAGTTCAAGGTGGGTTCGGCCATGTCGCAACGGAACACGGCTTCAAGCTCTGCTATCATCATCACATGGGAACGGTTGTACAGTTAGCAGAAGAGACCGACAGAATGCTAGCTCACACTGACCCGGAATATGTTTATCTCTGCTATGATACCGGGCATTTCACATTTGCAGGGGAAGACCCGTTAGCCGTCCTCAAAAAGTATGTGGCTCGTGTCGGCCATGTTCATTTGAAGGACATGCGGGCCGATGTTGTTGCGCGGGTTAAGCCGGAAGGGTGGAGCTTCCTAAAGTCCGTTCGCGAGGGAGCGTTCACAGTTCCCGGAGATGGCTGTGTAGATTTCGACTCGGTCTTCAAGCTGCTGAGTGAAGCAAAATATGAGGGATGGCTACTCGTTGAGGCCGAACAAGACCCCGCAAAGGCGAATCCTCTTGAGTATGCGATAAAGGCGCGGAAATTTATCCGTGAGCATACCGGGCTTTAACAGGAGGCGGACTCAATGTACATGCAAAAGGAAGTGAAGCGTGGTTACAATGCCTATCTCACAATGGGCGAGAATGACTGCGCCACAAATATGGATGTCGGACTCCTCGTCATGTCCCCCGGAGATGATTACACGTTCACGGAATCGGAAAAGGAGATTGCGTTAGATTTGCTTGTGGGAAAAGTAACATTCTCATACGGCGGTGAAATAAGCGAGGCAGTCCGCCAAGACACATTCAGGAACGCCGCGTATTATCTCTACGTCTGCAAGAGGACAAGCGTAACAGTAAAAGCCCTCGAACCCTCAGAAATTTACGTGCAGAAAACGGACAATGACCGGGAATTTCCCGCCCGTCTCTATGCTCCGTCAGACATAATGATTCAGCACGCAGGCGCGAACGGTGAATTACTCGGCTGTATGCAGAGAGAGATTCAGACGTTCTTTGACTACGAGTCAGCACCCTACAGCAACATGGTACTGGGAGAAGTCCTGAGTTACCCGGGCAAATGGTCAAGCTATCCCCCTCATCATCACCCACAGCCGGAGGTATATTTCTACCGTTTCGATTATCCGCAGGGATTCGGGGCGGGCTTTGCGAACGGCCAAATTTATCAGACCGGGCATAATGGCTGCCTCGTGATAAATCATTCGTTTCATTCACAGGCGGCGGCACCGGGCTACGCGATGTGCTACACGTGGGGGATAAGGCACATTCCCGGAAACCCGTGGAGAAAGACTCGCATTGATGACCCGGAGCATTCGTGGCTGTGGAAGTCAGACGCGAACGAGCATATATTCAGACCGGAGGAGGTCGAATAATGGAAACTGTAAGATTAACGATGGCTCAGGCTCTCGTGAGATTCCTCGAAAATCAGTACGTAACGTATGATGATGTCGAACAGCCTTTTGTGCGCGGGGTATTCATGCTCCCCGGACACGGAAATGTTGTAGGACTCGGCCAGGCATTATTGCAGGAAGCCAAACGCCTCAAAGTCTATCAGGGCAAAAACGAACAGGGGCAGGCACATGTAGCAGTAGCATTCGCCAAGCACATGAAGCGCAAGCAGATTTTTGCGGTAACGTCATCTGTTGGGCTGGGAGCCGCAAACATGATCACAGCCGCCGCAACAGCAACAGCGAACAACATACCCGTGCTGATTCTCCCCGGTGATGTTTACGCCTGCCGACAGCCTGACCCCGTACTTCAGCAGATGGAACAGCCCACCGATTTGTCCCTGTCAACAAACGACTCATACAGGGCGGTTTGCCGTTACTGGGACAGAATCGCGAGGCCCGAACAGCTCATGAGCGCGATGATTAGCGCGTTCCGTGTGCTGACTGACCCTGCCGACACAGGCGCGGTATGTATTGCGCTCCCTCAAGATGTCGAGGGTGAAGCGTATGATTATCCCGTCTCATTTTTCGCCAAAAGAATATGGAGAATCGAACGCCGTCCCGCAACTGACATCGCAATTTCGCAGGCCGCTGAAGCGATTCGCACCTCAAAGAAGCCCATGCTTGTATGCGGAGGGGGAGTCAGATATTCAGAGGCTCACGAGGCTTTCAGGGCATTTGCGGAGAAATACGGAATCCCGTTCGGCGAAACTCAGTCAGGAAAAGGCGCAGTATTAACGAAATCGCGAAAGAAGCTGACCTCATTATAGGAGTCGGCACAAGGTACACGGACTTCACAACGTCATCAAAATGGCTTTTCCGTGATGATGCAAAATTCGTGAACATCAACGTGTCAGAGTTTCAGGCGTTCAAGCTCGACGCAATCCCCGTAATCGCGGACGTAAGAGAAGCACTCGTGAAACTTTCAGCGGCTCTTGAAGGCTACAAGACATCATACGCGGGCGAATTTGAGTCAGCCATATCAAAATGGAACAAGGAATATGACCGCCTCGCCTCGATTGAGTTCAAAGAAGGCTACGTGCCGGAAGTGAATGACGCTAACGCCTCTTCAGCGTTCAAATTTGCGGAGGACGTAATTTCACACCTGACTCAGACAACAGTGCTTGCGGCGTTCAACAGGATGATTGCTTCGGGCGACAGCGTTATAGGCGCGTCAGGGTCATTGCCGGGGGACATGCAGAGAATGTGGCGGGCGAGAGGACTCGACACATACAACATGGAGTACGGATATTCCTGCATGGGCTACGAGATTTCCGGCGCACTCGGCGTGAAGTTTGCGGTCGGTGAAAATCATGAAGTCTATTCGATGGTCGGGGACGGAGCGTTTATCATGCTTCACTCGGAACTGCTTACGGCTGTGCAGGAACACATGAAGATTAACATTGTTGTGTTCGACAATTCGTCATTCGGCTGTATCAACAATCTTCAGGTAGGGCAGGGGAACGAGACTCTCTGCACCGAGCTTAGATTCCGCAATCCTGAGACGGGAAAGCATGACGGAAAATTTATCTCCGTTGACTTTGCCGGAATAGGACGCGCATACGGTGCCAAAGCCTACACGATAAGGACAATGGCCGAGCTTGAGAAAGCATTTGACGAGGCGAAAAAGATTGAGGGAGTCCCCGTTGTGTTCGACATAAAGGTGATGCCAAAATCGATGACAGAGGGCTACGGCTCATGGTGGCGTGTCGGATCTGCTGAAGTCGGCGGAACAGAAGCAAACCGTGCGGCGTGGGCTAATCACGTTGAGCATGAGCGCAAAGCAAGAAAATATTAGAGGAGGAAAAATTTTGAGCAAAAAACTTAGAGTAGCGGTAATAGGCGCGGGGCGTATAGGCAAACTCCACGCGAACAACCTGAAAACGAGAGTCCCCGGTGCAGAGTTTGTAGCGGTGTCAGATGTCTACGAGCCGGCAGCAAAGGAACTCGCCGAGAATCTCGGAATACCATTCTGCACGAGCGATTACCGCAAAATCATCGCAGATCCGAACATTGACGCGGTATTTATCTGCTCATCAACCGACACCCACTCGCCAATCTCAATAGAGGCAGCAAGAGCGGGAAAGCACATTTTCTGCGAGAAGCCCATAGATCACGATCTCGACAAAATCCGGGAAGTCCTGAACGAGGTCAAGAAAGCAGGCGTGAAATATCAGGTCGGATTCAACAGAAGGTTTGACAGGAATTTCAAGCGCGTACATGAGGCGGTGAAATCCGGCGCGCTCGGTGATGTCCAGATCGTCAAAGTAACAAGCAGAGACCCGGAGGCACCCCCTATCAGCTATGTGAAAGTTTCGGGCGGGATTTTTGTCGACATGACGATTCACGATTTCGACATGGTTCGCTATCTTTCAGGCTCAGAAGTCGAAGAGGTCAGCGCGTTCGGTGCATGTCTCGTGAATCCTGAGATCGGCAAAGCGGGCGACGTTGACACCTGCGTGATCATGCTGAAGTTCGCTAACGGTGCTTTAGGCGTAATCGACAACAGCAGGCAGGCGGTTTACGGCTACGATCAGCGCGTGGAGGTTTTCGGGTCAAAGGGCTGTATCACGGCAGACAATGAGACTCCGAACAACACGACACTTTACACTGCTGACGGAGTTACGAGCGAGAAGCCGCTATGGTTCTTCCTTGAACGCTACAACGATGCGTATATCAATGAGGAGTGCGAATTTGTAGAGGCTTGCCTGAATGATAGTGAGACTCCTGTGGGAGCGTTTGACGGATTGCAGCCGGTTCTTATTGCGATTGCCGCGAAGGAATCCTGCGAGAAGGGCGGAATCCCCGTAAAGGTCATGAAGTAACAGAAAATATTTTGCAGGCTCCCGGAACATTGAGAGCCTGTATTTTTTTGCCCTATACTTTCGCTACCATTTCGCCGAACTCTTTTTTCTCCTTCTCAATGAAAGCGCGTACTTCCTCCGTTGTCGGGAGATCGTCTGAACAGTTGTTGCTGTGTACCATCATTGACGCTTCAGCAGATCCGAACTCCAAGCAGTCAATCATATCCCAGCCCTGAAAGACTCCGAACAGGAACGCCGAGCTGTAGCCGTCCCCGCCGCCGAATCCTTTGCGGGCTTTTACGGGGAAAGGCTTTATCGAGAAGTGCTGACCGTCTGAGGTGTACGCTGTTGACCCCTTCATGCCGTGCTTTATGACTACGATTTTTGCGCCGCAGCCGAACCAGTAATTTGCGCTCTGAATGTCTGTCATTCCGGGAAGGATTAATTTTTCTGTGAGGTCAAATTCTTCACGCGAGCCGAGAATTATATCAGCCTCACGCGCCACCGCCGAATAGTAGATAGAAATTTCGTCATCGCTCTTCCAGTTGTACGCCCTGTAATCGATGTCAAAAATTATCCGCGTGTTGTTCTTTTTCGCCAGCATCATGGCCTTCAACGCCGCTTCACGCGAGGGACTCTCCGCAAGAGCAGTGCCGGAAATGAGGAGGGCTTTCCCCTGCCTGATATATTCCTCGTCAATGTCGTCAACACTCAGCTGAAGATCTGCGGCCATGTTCCTGTACATCAATATGCGGCTCTCGCTTGACGATAACAGCTCCGTGAATGTCAGCCCGATTTTCTCGCCGTGTTTCGCCCTTGTGATGTGTGAGGTGTCAATTCCGCGCTCATTGAAATAATCCACAACGAAATCACCAAGCTGATCATCTGAGACTGTCGCGAAAAATCCTGCCTTCATTCCGTGCCGTGTGACTCCGCAGGCTGTGTTAGCGGGGGAGCCTCCGACAAATTTCTCGAAGTAGTGTACTTTCTTCAGGGGCTTAAATTCTTCCCTGACATGCTCAGAGTATGCCGGGTTGAAATCTACAGCTATTCGGCCAAGAAATATGATGTCAAATTTCCTGCCCTCGTCAAAATCCAAATATCTCGTACTCACGAGGCATCATCTCCTGAATTTTTATATTGTTGCGGAATAAAATTGGTCTAGCATTCACCAGTGAATTTATCAAACTTTCAGCATAACCGCGCAGGGATTTTTTGATGACAGCAGGCACAATTATTTATCTTCCTGCTGATGAGATACTGAAACTTTCCGGGGGCAGGCGGTGTAATATTGCCTCACCGCAAAGCCGATATATTTTACAGGATAATCTTCACACGACAGGAGGTTAAATCACATGGCATCAATGAGCGTGTCAGGAATAGTTTCCGGCATGGACTGGGAGAGCATGATTGACGAGATAATCACAAACGCCAGCAAGCCAGCACAGCCGCAAGTAGCAAAGAAAACTGACCTGACCAACAAGAAATCACTCTTTGAGGAAATGAAGACGATGATGAACAGCCTTCAGTCCTCATTGTCGCCGCTCAAACTGCCGTCAACCTACAAGGCCAAAGAAATCGAAATTGAACGCCTCGACAGCACGAAATCCTACAAGGGAGTATTAACCGCCACAGTAAACGCAGACGCGGAAGTAAATGTGTGGGACGTTGAAGTGAAGCAGCTTGCCTCAGCTCAGACGAACCGCTCAAAGCAGATTACAGCCTCGAACCTTAACAGCACATTAAGCGGGGTAACAGGCTCAACGCTCTACATTGAGGCGGGCGGGCAGAAAATCGGCGTTGAGGTGAAATCATCCGACACGTTAGAGTCTCTCAAGTCCCGGATTAACACGACGTTGAAGACGCTCGACAATCCGATTCATGTTACGGCCTCAGTTGTCGACAGCAAATTGATACTCAAGAGCGACTATACCGGCCTGGGAGCATTCACGGCCAGCGAGACGATAAATTACAGCTCCAACGGCTACAACACGCTGACGGGCTTCACAGTGAGCGATGATACCCGCGAGAACGTCAAAATCACAAGCGGCTCAACGACATATACATACGGCACCGATTACGTGATAGCCAACGGCAACGAGATACGATGGAAGAAGTTTGACCAGAGCAAAGAAGTCGCGCTTGATGACACCGTAACGGTGAAATACACAATGGCCGCTGATGATGTCTACACGAACAAAGGCACATACGGCACAAAGGAAGCGAACACATCAAGCTTCAACGTAATCGACAACGGGACGATAGCCAGCCGTGTGAAGATTGTTGATGATAATGGCAAGACATACACATACGGCAAGGACTTCAAGATAGTGAACAGCAAAGTAGTGTGGCTTGAAGAGGAAGAATCCTACACGAATGAGCCTAGCTCCTACACAGTGAGCTACACGAACACGGCGCAGAAGAGTTACACGGCTTCGGGGACAAAGGCCAGCGCAACATCAACACCAGCCTCCTACACAGTTCAGTACACGGATGATATTCTCCCGTCAACAGCAATCACTTACGGTCGGAATGACGACACATATTCATACATCAAGATAACAGCGGGAAGCATTACGACATTCAGCGGAATGACAGCCCTTGACGGTGTAAGCTCCGTAACATCAAGCGGAAAAACTTACCTCACGTTTGATGATGACAGTGAGCTGAAAATAAACATTAACGGTACTGATTACGTTTACGGCAGGGATTACGTCATAAGGAAGGGTGCTTCAAGTGATGAAATGTTCTTTGTGCCGTATTTCAACTCATCATCAGAAATAAATAATTACCTGACAGCCGCCGGAAAAAACGCGCCGGACGGAGTTCCGATAAGCCCCCGCACCGATATTCAGGCGGAAAATCCCGGCACATTCTCATACACACACACGACAACGATCGACAGCACCGACACAGCGTCAATATCAACGCTCCTCAACGACAGCAGCACCGACACAAGCAATATAGTAATCCTGAAGTCAGACGGGACGCAATACACAGAAGGCACCGACTACCACATATCAAACGGCGAAATAGTATGGACATTGCCGAATGACACTACCGACATAACAATGTCTCAGTTTGCCGAGCTTCAGACGAAATACGCCGAGGCTGCCGGGTCTGAGCTTTCTACGGTTACATTGATTGACGGGAACGGGGTTCTGCGGACATATGTTGCCCCGGAAGATAACAGCTTGTTCACGATGAGCGCGGGCGGAGTCAATTACGAATACGGAAGGGATTACGTTCTCAGGGTTAATGACGCTGGAACAGGCTACCGTTTTGACTGGCTCATAGATGGAAGCGACACGATAGCTGACGCAAATACAACCGTTGCAACATATGCTGCCTCAAAGAACATCAGTACATCATCATGGAAGGCAGCTCCGGCGGAAGGCACAGCGTATAATTTCGGCTTCAGCTATAACTACGCCTCAACCCCATTAACAGGCACAGTCAACAAGACCGACACGGACAAATCGCTCTCAGGAGCTTTGAGCGGGGCAAGCGTTCCCAGTTCGGCATACGGCACAAGCGCATTGACGATTACGGACGGCACAAAGACATACTCATACGGCACGGATTACGTGATAAACTCATCGGGCGTGATAACGTGGCTTGACCAGGCCAGCACGACTCCCGCGGCATATACAGCGACATACACATTCAGCGGAAATGCATCAAAGACAGTTTCAGGATTGGGAGCTTCAACGACTCTGACAAACGTAACCGGGCTTCCTACGCTAAACAGTATGGGCGTAAAAACGTTCACGAGCGGCGGACAATATTATGTTGACGAAGCAGAGGGCAAAGCGGCTTTCACTCTCACTGACTCGGACGGAAACACATACGAATACGGCAAGGATTTCGCGCTGAGAAGCACATCGCTTACAGGCGGTACATTGCAGCTTGCCTTTTCACACTACAGCAGCTGGCCTTCAGACTTCAGCAATCAGGACAAGACAAGGACAATCCCGACAACAGCGAATCTAACGCTGACTTACAACAATTCGGTTTCAGCAACAGTAACATCTTCCGAGACCGTAGAAGACGCATTAGGCTTCCTCCCGTCAAATTACAGCAAACTTACAATATCAGACACGAGCGGAAATGCTTACACCGAGAGCACAGACTACACTATAGACACGTCAACGGGCGCAATAACATGGGCAACTACAACAACAGCCCCGACTCACCCCAATGACGGAGTCGGCTACACTCTCACATACGAGGCATTTGACGCAATAACAGCTACAGGCACAACAGACGGCTCATCATCGCAGGAAGTCTCAATCACGGTTGACTCAGGCTACGGGAATTACGGCGGCGACAAACGGAGCTATGAGCAGATACTCAGCGACACAGGACTCACAAGCTCTTCAAGCTCTGATGACTGGGCAAAATATTTCACTCTCGAAACGACAGACGGCGCAACAACATATACATACGGCACTGATTACACGATAATACAGGGCAGTGATACCGACAGCAGCACGGGCGAGCATAATGTCATGATTAACTGGCTGAACGTTCCCGCAAACGGTACAAGTTTCACGCTCTCATACGGTGGCAACAGCGGGGAAGTCCTCACAACTGACGGCGTTAAACGCTCGGCAACCGACACTATAACCGGCTCACCTCTTGCCACAGCTTTTGACGGCGGCACGAACACAATCACTTACGCCGGGAAAACTTACTACGAGGGCGTAGACTTTGACATAACGAAAGATGATGACGGCAACGCGACAGTAACATGGATTTCTGACGATGACGGCGGATATGAATGGTACTATCCCACGTCAAATTCATACTACACAATCACGCACACAGACGACAGCGGCAACACAACAAGCTATAACGCCTACAGGACATCAAGCGCGACTCTCGACATGTCAAAATACGGAATGAAAACGGCGGGAGGCTCAATCAGCGTTCAGTACGGGGAAGGACTTTCGTACAGGCTTGACGCGGCTGCGGACTCCGAAACAGGCTACACGGGCTATGACGTAATCAAAGGCACTTACGGAATCGACATTACCCCGACAACAGGCGGAACATACACATTCAACTGGGTTGCGCCGACTCTGACTTCACGCTCTAATCTCCCCTCATACGGCGAGGAATTGACGGTCTCATACGAATATGACGCTAACACGTTTGACTTGAGCGATGACGGGGACGGGGATTTGTTGCAGGCACTGGGCTTCACGAAATCGGACGGCACATATGACGACTACACAGCCGCAAAGAACGCAATACTCGTGATTGACGGAGAACAGGAAGTAGAGCGCGACTCCAACGACATCGGCGCGGATTACGAGAACGAGCTAATCAAAGGCGTAACAATGCACCTCAAAGGACTCGGCGAGGTCTCACTAGACATTTCACAGGACGCGGAAAAAGCCGTAGAGTCGATTCAGACGTTCGTAGACAGCTACAACGATCTCATGTCGTGGATGAACACCCGCATGACAGAAAGCCAGCTTGACGAGGACACAAAAGCCACCGTTGACTCAGACGACTTCCGAATGAGATGGGGACTCCTTCACGGCAATTCCCTTCTCCGAAACACAAAAAGCCAGATGAGGAGTCTTACGTCGCAGAATTTCGCGTTCTCGTTCACTGAGCGCAAAAGCTCCGAGGAAGTTTACGGCACAATGTCATTCAACGGTCTCCGAACATCGTCAACACTGAGACTCAGAATCGGCACAAAGTATGTTGATGTTACTATTGACCCGTCAGACACGATAGAGACAATCGCAAAAAAAATCAGCGATGACACAAAGGGCGGGCCAATGAACGACATATATTATGACGACAACGGCAACAAGCTCGCGACTCCCCTCCTGAAGGCATACGCTGAGAATGACAAGCTCGTGATACAGTCAACAAGCAACGACGAAATCACAATGTCAGGCTCCGCGGCAATGAATGCCCTGAAAATGAATTACACCTACAAGGGACTCTACCAGATCGGAATCGAGTCAACAGCAACAGATTACGGCAAGAGCGGAGAGCTTGAATTTGACGCAAGCGAGTTCATGGAGGCGTTAGAGGACAACCCGGACGAAGTGCAGTCCCTCATGATGACGTTTGTGACTCAGTTCGACACGTGGACAAAATCAATGCTCAACAGCTCGTCAAGCGGTGAGACTTCCGGCACGCTGACCCGCGAAATCGAGAACATTCAGAGCCGTATCGACAGCATTAACGAGTACTTAGAGAAATACCAGGAGAGACTCGACCGAATGGAGGAGAATTTACGCACACGCTACGGGAACACCGAGACACAGTTCGCGAAACTCTCACAGCAGGCTAACTCAATCGCGGCCATTCTCAACCAGCTTAACGGATCAGCCCAGGGCGGCGGATACGGTCAGACAAGCTCATAGGCCGGGCAGTAAAATTCCTGCGCTCCCTGAAAAATTCGGGGGGCGTTTTTTGTTGCCGTCAAAATCTGCTACAATGTTCAGCAAATTTCAATCTAACTTTTCAGGAGTGATATTTATGTTGGCTCTGATTAAGTTAAGCCCGGTGCTTGTTCTCGGCATTCTTATGCGGCTTGGGCTTGATATTCTTCTGGCGGCTCCTCTCTCGATGGTCTACGCGATCGCAGTCGGAATGATTTTCGCTCACGTCAAATTTTCCGACCTAATGGACGCGGCAATAGAGAACCTGAAGCGTATTCTGATTGTCTTCCTGATTTTGCAGATGGCCTACGCTGTCGCAACGTGCTTCATGGAGACGGGAGTCGCGGCTGAAATAATCACCCTCGCGCTGAATCTCGGAATAACGGCGAAATTAATCCCCGCTGTAGCCCTCATTGTTACGGCGATACTCTCAATCGCGACAGGAACATCATGGGGGACATTCGCGGCCTGCGCTCCGATATTCTTATGGCTGAATCACATTGTCGGCGGAAGTGTCATCCTCACAATATCGGCCATTGCGGGCGGGTCATGCTTCGGGGACAATATCGGCCTCATCTCAGACACTACGGTCGTAAGCTCAAGCCTTCAGGGTGTCGCCATAACTGACAGGGTACGGCATCAGGGCGTATGGTCGTTCTTGTGCCTTGTGTGCGGCGTGGCGGCGTTCTACTTTGCGGCGGTAAACATGGGACTTACTGATACTGTAGGGAATCCGAACGAGGCAATCGCGCAGATTCCGCAGTCAGTATGGGACGCATTATCGGAGAAAAGAGCGGCGGCGGTTACCCTGCTGAAACAGGTTCAGGCGGGCGGATTGTCGTGGTACATGGTGCTTCCGTTAGTCGCTGTTCTCATTCTTGCGGGAATGGGCGTAAACACTCTAATTTGTCTGGGCGCGGGGATTCTCGGCTCTCTGATTTGCGGCTACATTGCCGGGACTGTTACGGACATCATGAAATTTCTTGAGATGGTACAGTCGAGTTTTGCTGACGCAGGAAGCTGGGTTATCGTCATGATGTTATGGATTGGTGCGTTCGGCGGAGTAATGCGGAGAATGGACGCTTTCGGGGCAATTGCGGCTCTCGTCATGAAGTGCGTACACAGCGTGAGGCAGTTAATGTTCGCGAACGGGTTATTATGCCTCGTGGGAAATGCTGCTCTTGCTGACGAAATGGCGCAGATAGTAACAATGTCCCCTATCATCAAAGACCTTACCGACAGACACGTGAAGGGCAGCGAAAAGGCCATGTACAAACTTGCGCTGAGGAACGCTACATTTGCTGACGCGATGGGCGTATTCGGCTCTCAGTTAATCCCGTGGCACGTATACTTAGCTTTCTTTGTCGGAATCGTTTACGCCGTTTATCCTGTTGCAGAAGGCACCGTAACAATCGCTGATATTATCATGCACAACTATTTAGCGTGGATTGCTGTGCTGTCGATGCTGATTCTTACGCTGACAGGGCTTGACAGATTCATTCCTCTTTTCCGTCTTCCTTCCGAACCTGAAGTACAACTCGTAAAGGACTAACTGCCAGGGAAGTACGTTTATGCTTTCATTGTTGAAACTGAGTCCCGTTATAGTTTTGGGTGTGCTGATGAACTCGGCGATAGGCCCCGGACTCGATATACTCATCGCCACGCCTCTGGCCATGCTCTACGCGACAGCAATCGCCCTCATCTTTGCCCGCGTCAAACTCTCAGCCGTCATTGACTCTGCTGTACAGAATATGAAGGGAGTCGTGCTAGTTTTCCTGATATTGCAGATGGCTTATGCGGTCGCAACATGCTTCATGGAAACGGGAGTAGCCGCAGAAATCATCACAATAGCTCTTTCACTCGGTGTAACAGCAAAGCTCATAGCCGTAATCGGCCTCATCGTAACCGCAGTACTCTCCGTAGCAACGGGAACATCATGGGGAACATTCGCGGCCTGCGCTCCGATATTCTTATGGCTGAATCACATTGTAGGCGGCTCAGTCGTCCTCACAATTTCGGCGATTGCGGGCGGGTCATGTTTCGGCGACAACATCGGCCTCATTTCAGACACAACGGTAGTCAGCTCGACTCTTCAGGGCGTGTCAATCACCGACAGAGTCCGTCATCAGGGCGTGTGGTCTCTTCTTTGTCTGGGACTGGGCGCGGCGGCTTTCTACGCGGCGGCTGTGATGATGGGACTTCCTGACACGGCCGGGAATCCTAGTGAAGTAATCTCTGCGATACCTGACTCAGTGTGGGCGGCTTTGTCGGAGAAGAGACCTGCGGCAGTTACGCTCCTAAGACAGGTTCAGGCCGGGGGATTATCGTGGTACATGGTGCTTCCTCTCGCGGCTGTGCTGATACTTGCGGGATCTGGCGTACACACTCTGATATGCCTTTGCGCGGGGATATTCGGATCGCTTTTCTGCGGGCTTTTCGCCGGGACTGTTACGGATGTCATGAAGTTTATCTCTATGGTTCAGGCGAGCTTCTCTGACGCAGGAAACTGGGTAATCGTGATGGTGCTGTGGATTGTAGCGTTCGGCGGTGTGATGAGCAGCATGGACGCATTCAGGCCGGCTGCCGGATTAGTCGTAAAGTTTGCGCGCAACGTAAGACAGCTCATGTTCGCGAACGGCGTTTTGTGCCTGATAGGGAATTTCGCGCTCGCTAACGATTTTGCGGAGATTGCTACTATCTCGCCTATCATCAAAGATTTGACGGAGAAAAACGTAAAGGGCAGTCCCGAAGCAATGTACAAACTTGCGCTGAGGAATGCGACTTTTGCCGACGCTATGGCGGTTTACGGCTCGCAGTTAATCCCGTGGCATGTATTCATGGCGTACTTCATGGGTATAGTGTATGCCGTCTACCCTGCCGCAGAAGGTACAGTAACAATCATGAATGTAATCACGCATAACTATCTTGCGTGGATTGCTGTAGTGTCAATGCTGATATTGACGCTTACGGGGCTTGACAGGTTCATTCCGCTGTTCCGTATTCCCTCTGAGCCTGAAGTCGAGCTGATACGCGAATAATCACAGGCAGGAAATATGCTGATATAATTTCGGGCAGGGCTGAAAAATTTCGGCTCTGCTTTTTGTTTTTCCCGACACAGTAAAATCTACCCCCCTAAATCCCCCCTTCACAGGAGGGACAAGGGACTTTGCGGGGTTCTTGCCTCCCCTGCGTAAGGGGAGGTGCCTGAAAGGCGGAGGGGTCGCCGGGGAGCCTATCTCCCTTCACAGGAGGGACAAGGGACTTTGCGGGATTCTTGCCTCCCTTGCACAAGGGGAGGTGCCTGAAAGGCGGAAGGGTCGCCGGAGGGGTTGCGGGAAGTGTCAAGTTATTTGGTGAGGGTGTTAAAGAAATGGTGAAAGTGAAAATCTGCGGCATATGCCACGAGTCAGAAATAGCAATAATGAATGAGCTAGTCCCGGATTTTGTCGGTTTTGTTTTCGCACGAAAGAGTCGGCATTTTGTCTCCCCTGAACACGCAAGCTACCTCCGCTCGAAACTCAAGCCCGGAATAAAGTCCGTTGGAGTCTTCACGAATGAGTCGCTTCAGGGCGTGGCCATGTGCGTGGAAACAGCCGGGCTAAGTATGGTACAGCTTCACGGGGACGAGACAGGGGAATACATTGCGGCACTGCGCGAGTACATACGCTGCCCGATAATGAAAGTCTACAAAGTCGCAAAGCCAATTGACGCGGAGAAGGCGTTATATTCCACCGCTGATTATGTCATGCTTGACGGGGGCAACGCGGGCGACGGAAAAACTTTCGACTGGTCAATGTTAGGCCGAATGAGGCGGAAATTCTTTCTCTCAGGCGGTCTCAATCCCGACAACATTCAGCAGGCACTGCTTCTTGACCCTCAGCCCTACGCGCTTAACACAAATTCAGGAGTCGAGGCTCACAGGACAAAGGACTTCCGCAAAGTCATGAAGTTCATTCAGACGGTAAAGAGCTTCAATAAATCGGGCAGCAGGTAAAATGACTCTCATATTCTTAGCCGGGATTCTCTGGGGTACTATCGGCGTATTCGTGAAGGGGCTTTCGTCTCTCGGCGCGGGCGGGGAATTGATTGCCTTCCTGCGGATGTTCTTTGCGTTCGTGATAATTCTTGCGGTCTCTCTCGCCAAACATGGCCGGAGCATAATTTTACGCGACAAAACCGCGCTGGCATGGTGCATTTTGCTGGGACTTGTCAGCAACGGGCTGTTCAACGTCCTGTACACATCATCAATCAGCATTAACGGAATGGGAGTCGCAAGCGTTCTCCTGTATACCGCTCCTGTATTCACCGCGATTGCGTCCGGGATAATCTTCCGGGAAAAGTTTTCGGCACTGAAGATATTTGCGCTGGCCGTGAACATTGCCGGGTGTGTCCTGACTGTAACGGGCGGGAATCTCTCGGCGGAGAATGTCAGAATGTCCGGGATTCTGGCGGGCATTGGCTCCGGATTTTGCTACGGAATGGCGGCGGTGATAGGACGGCTTGCGGGTGAAAGGACAGACGCATTAACCGTGAGCGTATACAGCTATTTTTCGGCGTTAATATTTCTCGTGATATTCATGAGGCCGGATATATTGCCCGCATTGAATGACGTGAAAATTTTGGGACTGGGATTTCTTTACGGGCTTGTTCCCACCGCGCTAGCGTACTTGGTGTATTATAACGCCCTGAAGGTGATACATGATACATCAAAAGTACCCGTGATAGCGTCCGTTGAACCTGTAACAGCGGTGCTTATTGGGACGATAATATATAATGAGGAAATCGGAGCGGCCAACCTTGCGGGGGTTGCAGTTGTGATGATTTCAATTATTATAATGTCAAAGGCAAAATAAACTTTACACATACAGGTGATAGATAACATGTCGAAAATTGCAGTGGCAGTACTGAACCGCAAAGGCGGAGTCGGCAAAACAACAATAGCGGTGATACTCGCTGAAATAGCCCTTATGAGGCATAACAGAGTCCTTGCAATAGACCTTGACCCCTCAAGAAATTTCACAGACGCACTCGGCTTCATGAGAAATTATTTCCGCTCCTCCCTGCGCGTGAAAAATACCCTCGATGACTCAGACGCAGAAGCCCCGGAAGATTGGATAGTAATCGACTGCCCCCCTACAATCAATGACGAGGAGAAGCACGCAATCGATTTCGCCGACATCGTGATAGTTCC
This sequence comes from Synergistaceae bacterium, assembly GCA_017540085.1. Taxonomy (NCBI): domain Bacteria; kingdom Thermotogati; phylum Synergistota; class Synergistia; order Synergistales; family Synergistaceae; species Synergistaceae bacterium. The sequence goes on from JAFYBQ010000001.1 coordinate 16,058, forward strand.
CGTAAAGCCGGATTTCTTCTCGCTGACACCGCTGGGAATCCTGTACTCAGCTGCGGAGAAAAGCAACAAGGAGAAAGCACAGCTCCCCCTCGTGAAAGTCGGCTATGACAGCTCAGTGATGACAAAAGTAACCAATCAGATAATTTCCGAGCGTGATTACCCTGTCGCAGAAGATCTGCCGCTTCACAAGCACATCCCCTACAACATAGCTTCCGGGCGCGTCTGGTCAACAGGACTGATTGCACGTTCCCGACAGCCCTATGAGCGTCTCTATGACAAGATAGAGAAGGCCGTCGACAAACTCAGGAACGGAATCACCGACATCAATGAGGTATGGACAGACAGAAAAGAGGAAGATACAGACGATGCGGATATTTAGGGGACTGGAGAACATACAAGCCGCAATAGACCGCCACGAGTCCGAATGGCGAAAGGAACAGGGCGAGGAACTCACCGAAAGACATCCCCGCATAAGCCTTGAGGAAGCCGTAAGGCGCAGGATCGCAGAACAGCCAGTAACAGAGGGAAGCGGGAAATTCTCCGCAGACAGGTTTTTGGGCGGAAACACAAAGCCCGTGAAGCATGAGCCGGAAGCAGAGAGAATCCCGGAGCCTGAAGCCGTCAGCATTGAGCCGGAAAAGCCAGAGTCCTCCGTCCGTCATTCATGGCTGTACAATGAGGTCATGAAGGCCGTGAATCATGCCTCAGCGGGAAAGAATGACGCGAAAATCATCGCAGTTTTCATCCCCGTTGCCCAAGAAGGAGCAGAGGCCCGCGAAATTCCCAATGATGACGCAGAATTTTCCGGGGACGGCGGAAACGTTCAGGCCGTTGAAATCATCAGGCACAAGGACGGGAAACACTCACGGCTTTATGACGAGGTTATGAGGGCCGTTAATGACTCGGCGGAGGACGGGCGGAAAATTGTCGCGGTGTTCGTGCCGTTATTGCAGGACGGGAAAGAGTTTGAGGATCTCCCGGCGGATGAGACCGTAACGCTTTCGGCGGTGAGCGGGGATGCCGTGAAGATTGAGACTGCCCCGGAGAATGAGCCGGAGTCAGTGCTGGAAGACCTGCCCGCAGTAACAGCCCCTGAAGACGCAGAAATCCCCGCGCTGATACCTGCCGCAATTGAGACAGAGCCGGAGCCGGAAATCCCAGAAGACATCACCGAGCCTGAGCCGGAAATTTTTGCCCAGCCCGCACCCGAAACAGAGTCAGAGCCAGTCCCGGAAGTGTCAGCGGAATTTGACCTAATCCCCGAAATGAAAGAGCCTGACCCCGTTGTCATTGAGGCGTTGCAGGAAATTGAAGAGAAACTTGACGGGGAAACGGAAAATCCCGCCGATGAGTCAGAACCCGCAATCCCTGAGCCGGAAACACTGCCGGAAATCTCAGAGAGTGAGACCGATACGCAAGCCCCCGGAATTTTCCCGGAAGAGTCAGAGCCGGAAGCGGAAATTGCCCCCCCTGAGCCTGAAACCGAGACAGAATCCCAAGAGCCTGAAACAGAATATGATGATGTGAATGATGTCCTCCAAGACGGAGAGCCGATGACGTTCGAGAATATCGAGACTATCGGCAATGATGAGCCGGAGCAGGAAGAAATCACACTACCCGCGGAGCTTGAAGATGATGAAATTCTTGACGGCGGGGAATTTGACGAGTCTTTGACCGAGATTCACACCGCTGATGATGAGGATGACACGATAATACTTGAGGGCGATGATGACGGCGAAATAGAATTATTGCCTGACCCCGTGAAACAGTAAACGACAGCCGCGATTCCTCCGTCAATTTCAGGCGGGGGAATCTTTTTTTGCCTCCCCGTAAATTTCAAGCCATTCACCGCAGGTTAAATCTTCAGCCCTCATTGAGCCGTAATTGAGACAGTCAGCAAACCCCTTCAGGTTGTTGGCCAGAGTCTTGCGCCGATGAGAGAATCCCCGGTGCAAAATTTCACTCCACAATGAGTCCCGCGCAAGCCCGAAATTTTCCGTGATGACAATCTCGCACAAGACCGAGTCGACATTCGGAACAGGCCGGAAGCATTCACGCGAAACATTCCGCACAATCTCAGCATGTCCCATCGCCTGAACCGTAACTCCGAGGGGGTAGCGTTCTTTCGTGTCAGGTGGGGCAGTCAGCCTCATGGCCGGTTCTTTCTGCAGCATGTACAAGTGATAGCGCAGGCCGGACTCCGCAAAATTCAGAAGCTCCCATATTAGCGGGGTCGTTATGTTGTAGGGGATATTCGCCGCGACTTTGTTCGGGAAGGGAGTCAGACTCGCGTAATCATATCTCACAGCGTCAGCCCAATGTAACACAAGGCGGGAGTCATTCCGGGAAATTTCTTCAAGCTCAGGCCGTAATCTTTCGTCAATCTCTACGGCGTGGACGCATTTCACATTCTCAGCAAGAAGAGCGCGAGTCAGGACTCCGTGCCCCGGCCCGATTTCGAGAATCACATCATCAGGCGACAGGCAAGCACGGCGAATTATGCAGGCCAAAATATTGCGGTCAACAAGAAAATTCTGCCCGTAACGCTTTAACGCCCTCATGAGTTCCTCGCAAGGACGGTTACATTTCCGCCCGACTCTGTCGCCTCAGACAGTGCAGAATATGCCGCGTCAATCATTTCTTCCGCGCTCATATATCCCCCGTCAGCAACATCAGCAACTCCCGCCGACAGAACGACATCCTTCCCCCTTGCGCGAATCTCATTCGACATAATCACAGCCGCCGCCCCGGAACAATGAGACAGTATCATGAAATCGTCATTGTTCCACCGCGCAAAATCCGTTTTCCCGCGCTCCTTCAGGTATCTCTGAGTCGTCCGCACAAAGCCACGTATAATTCTCTCTGTCGCAGAATATCCGCGGGCATCGTGTATTATCCTGTAATTGTCGACACGCATTATTATGAGACTCAAATGTTCCCCGCTGTGCATAGCGTCATGTAAATTCCGGGCTATGATATGCTCCATTCCCCTGCGGTTAAGGACTCCGCTTGCCGTATCAGCCGTGAGAAGCCGCCGCAGCTGCTCATGAGTCCGCCGGAAGTCTGTAACATCCTCAAACGTAAGCAGTACGCACTGAAGGCCGCTCCACTCAATCGGAGTCGCGTGGAGGATTACGCGCCGCGAGGTGTCAATCTCAGCATCTCCGGGAAGCTCGCTCAAATCCTCGTCAAGATACGGCGAAATGTCGAAAGGGTAAAAGTTTTCCGCCGCTGAAATGTCCGGCATTGTGCATTCTGCTGACCCTGTGCGCTTCAACAGAATGTGCAGAATGTCGGAATTGTTTTCGGGCGAGATAAGCTCAATGATATTCCGCCCGACAAGATCCGCCCTTACGCATGAGGCAAGAAACCTATTCACGGCCATGAATACCCCTTCAGAGTTCACGACACCTGCCCGGAATGGGACTGAGTTCAGGATTTCGGGGTTGCTGTAGATTACGGGCGCGGCACTAACGGAAGTTTTGCCGGAATCCCCGGACGTTATCCGCAGGACAACTCCGGCGATCCCCTGTCCGTCAATCCTCAGCGGGGACGCGGAAAGCTCCCAGATTTTTCCGTTGTCGGAAATCTCGATTGCGTTCGTGTCGCCGAGACAGGCCGCCGTCATTGCATCGTGTATTCCCATGTCTATATCTGTGATTAACGGGGGGTAATTCCTGCCTTCCTCGCACTTGTGGCCGAATAAGCGCGACGCTACAGCCTTGTAGCCGTGTGTCGCGTGTAACAGTTTGCCCTTTATGTTTATGACACAGCAGAGGAGTCCCGGACATGAATCCAGGACTCCGCCCCAGACGGTCATATTATTCTGAGTAGCCATTAGGGTGGGATTTATGCCATTTCCACGCCGATGCTATTATGTCCTCCATCCGCGTAATTTCCGGCTTCCATTTGAGAATCTCATGAGCCTTTGTGCTGTCGGCCACGAGTTTGGCCGGGTCTCCTGCCCTCCTTGCGCCGATTTGGGCGGGAATCGCATGGCCGGTAACTTTCCGCGCCGCCGTAATCATCTCCATAACCGAATAGCCGTCCCCGCTTCCGAGGTTGAAGATGTCGCTTTCTCCGCCTGACCTGAGATATTCGAGCGCGAGAATATGAGCATGGGCTAAATCTTCCACGTGAATATAGTCGCGTATACATGTGCCGTCCTTTGTCGGGTAGTCGTCTCCGTAGACAGTAACATGATCCCTTTTCCCTAACGGCACCTGAAGTATTATCGGGACAAGGTGCGACTCCGGGTGATGGTCTTCCCCTATTGAGCCGTCATGCCACGCCCCGGCAACGTTGAAATATCGCAGTGATACATAGCGTATGTCATACCGCCGTGATATCCAAGCCATCATTTTTTCCATAATGCGCTTGCTTTCACCGTAGGGATTCGTGGGTATTGTCGGGTCAGTCTCAAGAATCGGAATCTTTTTCGGCTCTCCGTAAGTCGCGGCTGTCGATGAAAATATTATCCGCTTTGCGTCATGCCTCTGCATAGCTTCAAGAAGGCTTATCATTCCGCCTACGTTGTTGTTGAAGTACTTTAGCGGCTTGTCTACGCTCTCCCCGACAAGCGAATACGCGCAGAAATGTATAACGGCCTCTATTTTGTTCTCCGTGAAAATTTTATCGAGGACTCCCGCGTTACGTATATCGCCCTCGTAAAACTTTATGCCTTCCGGGATTGACTCCCTGTGGCCTGTTTCGAGATTGTCAACAACAATGACATCCTCCCCGTGATTAGTGAACGCCCTCACGTTATGCGAGCCGATATAGCCCGCACCCCCGCAGATTAGTACAGACATGAAAATTTCCTCCTTTAGTCCCTGTTTGAGTCTGTGTATGTCGGTGTCCTTATGGGCTGGAATATTACATCTCCCATGTTTACATCGTAGCTTTCTCCGAATGCGTGCTTTCTGCTTGTGCGAATGTCGGCAGGCTTCCTGACTGCTGACGGCCTCACCTCGTCATATATGCTGCGTCTTTCCGCGCCTTTCGGCCTGCTGAGTCCTTCCTGCATTACCCCGCAGAGCTTCATGATTTCCCCTGCTGATGTCCGCGAAAACTCCGGGTAAGACATCCACCAGTCAGAGTCATTCACGCTGAAGAATATTGTCCCGTCCGCCTGAGCCGCTCTCAGTGATGACGGTATGAGCTTCCCGCCGTTAATGCTCCCTGCTTTGAGCCACGCGAAACTTCCGCCCATCCATGAATCGCCCGCAGGTGAGTCAGTTATTCCGAGCTTGGGAGAATTTGACCGCAGATATTTCCGGGCTGTGGACATTTTCCCGACAGAGACTCCCGCCCATATATCATTGCCGACTCTCTCAATACGCACGGAGCCGGGCCAGTCATTTGGGACATCGGCAAAATATTTCCTCAGTGCGCGAATGTCGGGGGCTGTGTCTCCGTTGAGAGTTATTGCAGAGACTAGCGAATAAAGCCCGCCGATTACCCTGTGAATTTCCGGGTCAGGGTCAACACCTGCAAATACGTTCGCGCTTGACAGTAACATGATAATGATTGACGCTGTGAAAATTTTACGCATAACAACATACCCTCTCTCTTTATTGGTTGCTGAGTAACAGAAGCCCCTGCGACTCGCTTATGTGATATATATTTCCGGGAAGGGGCGTATCCGGCTTCAGGTCTGACGGCATAATGAGATATACCCGGCGTTTTCCGTCCCACAATGTTTTGACGGCTGACTTAGGGGCGATATATTTCCGTTCTGCGACTCCAGGCGTAAGATCCGCGCTGATTATGCGTGAGTTCCGCAGGGTGTAGAAATACATTGACGGGTGATTGACTCCGTACTGCAATATGACATCATTGCCCCTTACCATGTCCCGGAGTCTTATCCCTGTATCCCGCGCCGAACATGCCCCGGATGAAAGGCTGAACACTCCCGCAAGAGGCATAAGACATATCAGCGCAGAGGCTGAGACATTCCGCGCCCATTTCACGGGCTGGCGGGTCTTCGTGTAGTACCATGACGCAAAGAAGAATAACGCCTCAGCCAGCCCCCAAGGGATTAATGACATCATAGAAGCGTCAATCACCGGGAAATTGTGAGTCACAAAAGGCAGGAAGAAATACAGCACCGGGACAGAAAAAAGCGTATTGAACATGATACAGTAGCGCAGAGAATGAAAGCTCCGCTGAGTCAGCCACGTGTCAATCTTCCGTCCCAATAACGCCGACAATGCCGGGACACACGCGCCCATTGACAGAATATCGCCCGACAATAACGGAGCAGTCCCAAAAACGAACACCCATACAAGCATAAGAAGGTCATGCGATTTCGGGGCAGGGTACTCACGCGGAAAGACCTCGTACACAGCCCGCGCTATAAACCCGTGAAAAGGCACGAACGACACAAACAGGAACATTGCAATCCCCGCAAGCCCGCCGAAAGTGTACGTGTAATTCTGACAGCGCATGAAGTGTATGATTTCGGGATTAGCGATTACGATTGCGGCGAAATAGAGTCCCGACACGATTAATGTAATGAAGATTCCGCCCGGCCATGTGAAGAAGTCCCGCATTAAGTCCCAGTCCTCAGAGATTACGCAGTATATCAGCACCGCCAGTAACGGCAGATATAATCCCTCGAACCCACGCGAAATGAACGCAAGTGCTATAGCCGAGTGGGACATAATCAGCCTGCGTTTGTTTTCCCCTGACATTACGATTCCGGCGAGGGCGATTCCCATTAAGCACGAGTAAAGCGCATGAGATGATATGAACTGCGAGACGGTGAAGCACAGAGTCATTCCGGCGCAGACACACGCGGCAAGCCATGATTTTCGCACGGGGTCATCAATGTAGGGGCGTGCGGCTTTTGCTGATGCCCATACCATTCCGAGACCTGACAGCGCAGAAAAGAATCTCACGGCAAACTCGCTCCATCCTATGAGCTTCAGCGCGATTACTGACAGCCACCAGTAGCCCATTGTCGCGCCCGACGCTAGAGCCTCCCCGATTTTAGGGACGAAATAATTTCCCCCGGCGGCCATGTGGACGGCTACGGAAGCATTCACACCCTCAACAGGATCAATCAGCCCTCGCGAGCCTATCCCCCTGAAGAATATGTAGAACAGAAGAATCCCGAACAGTATAGCGGGCTTTCTCATCTGCTACTTGAAGAGGGGCAGCAACGCTTTGAACTGAGGAGTGCCTGCCTTCCCTAAAAGCTGGTATATCACCGTTTCAGTTGGGACGACTAAGCACCCAATATCCCGCAGTGCCTCAAGAGCGAGCGAATGATTTTCAGGCGAACGACTCCCGCATGAGTCAGCGGCAATTACGACATTAAGGTTATATTTCTCCTGAAGTCCCAGCGCAGTCCCAAGAACGCAGATATGAGTCTCAATCCCGAACAATATAGCGGTGTCCTTTGTGCCTGACGTGAATCGAAGATTGAGGAAAGCGTCCCCGAACCCGGGATTATCACAGCAGGAAAATTCTACCTTGTCGATTTTCGGCGAGCCTTCCGGGATTAGGGCTGACAGCTCCGGGACAGTCGCGCCGATTCCTTTCGGGTATTGCTCCGACAGCATGACAGGGACAGAAAGCTCACGGGCTGAGGTCAGGAGCTTGTTAGAATTTGCGAGTACGTTATCTTTATTGAACATGGCCGGGAGGAGTCGTTCCTGAATGTCAATCATAAGCAGGAAAGATGACATAGCCTCTATAGACTTCCGCAAGTGAAACAGCCTCTCAATCTGTGAAAATTTTGTGTGAAAATTATTATATACTATGTGAAAAAATGAAAGGGGATTACGGCTTATGAGCGTGAAAAAAGTTACGGCATTCTATCTTGAGGGCTGCCCGTATTGCAGGCAGGCTCGCGAGGCGGTGAAGGAATTATGCGGGGGCAATGCGGCGTATTCGTCCGTAAAAATCGACTGGGTAGAAGAGAATCAGCACCCGGAAATTTCAGCGCAGTATGATTACTACCGTGTGCCGACATTTTTTGTTGACGGCGTGAAAGTGTCAGAAGCGAGGCCGGGCGAAAAGTACGAGGAGTGCCGGGAGAATGTGAGGCGGGTATTTGAGGCGGCATTAGCGTAATATTAGCGGTGTGAGAGTCGGAAAAAATGCTAAAATATTCGCAATGATTAACCCCTTTGTGCTGAAAGTGCTTAGGGGTTGAAATTTTTTCGCGGGATGAGCGGACAAGAAAGGAGAGAATAAAATTGTTTGCTCAGTTTGTGGAATATCTGCATGACAGCTCCCCTGCAAGCATCGCAGTTATTACAGTAGCATTAATGTTAATGTTCGGATTTGCGCTGACGAGAGTCACAAAGCTGCTGAAGCTCCCGAATGTTACGGCCTACATCATCACGGGAATATTAATCGGCCCTTACTGCCTGAATTTAGTCCCGGAATCCATTGCGGACGCTACAGCGTTTTTGCCTAATGTGGCACTTGCGTTTATCGCGTTCAGCACCGGGCAGTTTTTCCGGCTGAATGCCCTGCGGGGGAACGGTGCGAAAGTCTTGGTGATTACGGTGCTTGAGTCGTGCGTTGCGTCTGTGTTCGTGTTCATTGCGGCGTATTGTGTTCTCGGCATGGATCTGGCGTTCTCGGCGGTGATTGCGGCTCTTGCCTCTGCGACTGCTCCGGCCTCCACGATGATGACGATACGACAGACGGGGGCGCACGGTGATTTCGTGAATACGTTATTGCAGGTTGTCGCGCTTGATGATGTTGTCGGGCTGATTGCGTACAGCGTTGCTATATCTGTCGCGCTGGCACTGACTGCTTCAGGGACAGGGGGCGGGGTAGACTTCAGGAGCGTAACTCTTCCCATACTCATGAACATTGCGAGCGTAATTATAGGGGCGTTTCTGGGAGTCGTAATGAAGATTCTTCTGTCTCACAGGTCAAAGGACAATCGGCTAATTATCTCGGTGGCGATATTGTTCGGTTTCTGCGGGATATGCGAAATGTTAGGGGTATCGCCTCTGTTAGGGTGTATGCTTATGTCAACGGTGTACATAAACATTACTGATGACGATAAATTATTCAAGCAGCTAAATTATTTCAGCCCGCCTATATTGCTGCTGTTCTTTGTTCGTTCGGGAGTTTGCTTTGAGCTTGGAGCTTTGGCGGGGGGGACTGGCACGGGCGGAGTGTCATTGCTCACAATCGGAGTAGTGTATTTCCTCGTGAGGATTGCGGGAAAATATGCCGGGGCTTTCTGCGGCTGTCTCATCACCGGGAAAAATGCCCTTGTCCGCAACTATCTCGGACTGGCGTTAATCCCTCAGGCAGGAGTCGCCATAGGACTCGCCGAGCTTGGAGCGCGGACTCTCGGAGGGGATACAGGAAGCGCACTGCGGACGGTCATACTTGCGTCAAGCGTACTGTATGAGCTTATCGGCCCGGCCTGCGCTAAATTGTCGCTGTCCCTCTCGCATTCGTATGATGACACGGCAGAGGATGCCCCGAAAATTTCACCGCAGGACGAGGACAGGATAATCATAAACAGCCTCATAGAAAGAATCAGGCAGATACAGAGCGAGCTTCCTGAACACGCTCAGGCAGTCCCGGCGGAAGTATCGCCCTCAAGCGTTCAGCAGCATACACTAAGGCACATTCACACACACAACAATAACTATCACTAAATCCGGCCATGACACAGAAAAAATAAATGCCCCTCGTGATATTGCGGGGGGTATGTTTTTATTTGCCAAATTGTTTATTGCTGTGATATAAATACTTCACTCACATTAATTTTTTCATGAAAGGATTTGATTCATAATATGAGTATAGCGGTATACTGGGCTGCATTGCAGGATATGATTCTCAAGTCGGGCTTCTTTGGCCTCACTACCGGGAACATCATCATGATTGTAGTGTCATTCGTCCTTCTCTATCTGGCTATCGGGAAAGGCTTTGAGCCGTTATTGCTTGTGCCGATCGCTTTCGGCTGTCTTCTTGTGAATCTCCCGCTGTCGGGAATCTGGGACGAGTTCAACGAGACGACCCACACAATAGGCTTCCTGCGCTCGCTGTATTACGGTGCAGAGTTCGAGATTTACCCGATATTGATATTCTTGGGCATAGGTGCAATGACGGATTTCGCCCCCCTCATCGCGAACCCGATAACATTCCTGCTCGGAGCGGCGGCGCAGTTCGGCGTTTTCGTGGCGTTCATCGGTGCTAACTGGCTCGGAGATCTCACGGGCGGACTTGTGTCGTTCAACATCAAAGAGGCTGCGAGCATTGCGATTATCGGAGGCGCGGACGGCCCTACAAGCATTTATCTCACTGTCATGTTAGGGCAGACTCAGATTCTCGGAGCGGTTGCGGTTGCGGCGTATAGCTACATGTCATTAGTGCCGATGATTCAGCCTCCTGTGATTTACGCGATGACCAGCAAGAAAGACAGGGGAATCATCATGGGACAGCTCCGCCCGGTCTCAAAGCGCGAGAAAATTTTGTTCCCGATAATCTGCACGGTTGTTACGGGACTCATCCTCCCCGCGTCAGTGCCTCTTGTGGGCGTTCTCATGTTCGGAAACCTGCTGAAGGAATGCGGAGTAACAGATCGTCTCAGCAACACGGCGCAGAATGAATTGATGAACATAGTAACAATATTCCTCGCGCTGTCGGTAGGTTCGACAATGGCGGCTGACAAGTTCCTGACGGTCGGGACTCTTGCGATTATTGCGCTTGGACTCGTTGCGTTCGCGTTCAGCACGTTCGGCGGACTGCTATTCGGGCAGATAATGAAAGTTCTTTCCGGCGGGAAAATCAACCCGATGATCGGCGCGGCGGGAGTCAGTGCTGTACCTATGGCGGCGCGTGTCGTTCAGCGTTGTGTGCAGAAAGAATACCCCGGACATTTCCTGCTCATGCACGCGATGGGGCCGAATGTCGCGGGCGTTATCGGTACGGCTGTGGCGGCGGGCGTAATGCTCACACTTCTTTCACGGTAAAATATTTCATGGAAAATTATTGCCGGGTGATTCCTGTGATGAGGGTCGCCCGGTATTTTTTTCAGGGAAGGAATTAATTTTCATGAGAAAGATTTTCGCGATTCTTTGTGTGTTTTTCATTACGACTTTGACAGCCTCAGCAGAAAATATTGATGTCAAAATCTCCGTGTCTGGAGTCGGAATTTCTGAAAACGTTGAGTTTGCGAGATATGACACATGGCCGGAAGCTAGCCTGAAGATGAATGTCTTTGCCCCTGCTGACGGGAAAAAGCACCCCGCTGTTGTGTTCATTCCCGGCGGCGCGTGGATCGCAGCTCCGAAAGAGTCAGGCTATTATCTGTGCATGAAGCTGGCGGAGAATGGCTTTGTTGCGGCCTCGGTTGAGTATCGCGTTATAGGTGCAGCCGACTACACCGAAATTATCGCAGACGCAAAAGCCGCTGTGCGTTTCCTCCGGGCGAACGCTGACAAGTTCAACATAGACAGCGGAAAAATTGCGGCAATGGGACAATCCGCAGGGGGCTATCTCGCGATCATGCTGGGCGTTACGGGTGATGATAAATTTAATTCGGGGGACAATCTCAAGCAAAGCAGTGAAGTTCAAGCTGTCGTTGACTTTTTCGGGCCGACTGACTTAACGAAAATTGCCAATGATTATTCCGATGAGAAAAAAGCCATCTACTATTCGCCGTCAAGTTTCGTGTCGATATTCGCGAACGGTGTCGCAGGCTACAAGAACAGGAAGGGCGGAAGCATTCTCGACACTCCCGGAACAGCGCACGCCTCGAATCCGCTGAACTACATCAGCAAAAAGACCCCTCCGTTCTTAATCTTTCACGGTGACTCAGACAAGACAGTATCAACAAGCCAGTCAAAAATTTTACACGAGGCATTAACCGCAAACGGAATCGACTCAACGCTCTACATCATCAAAGGCGGAGAGCATGACGGAAAATATTTCTATCAGCCTGAAGTCATGAAAATAATAACGGACTTCCTTAACCGAGTACTGAAATAAATTACGGAAAAATATTGTCGGGGGATTCGTGCGGGAGTCCCCCGACAGTTTTTTGTACTGAAGGGAGAAATTTTTTCCATGTTTCTATGCCAAGCTGAAGATAGTACGGGATTTTCTCTTTATGCTCCCAAAAGGTAAAAATTCGGTGAGGACTGAGGACTTATAGCGTCTATTTTATTTGTGTCAATTCCTTTGCGTTAATTCGTACTGAATGAATTATGCACAGGCCGACAAAAGAATCAGCCTGTGCGTTAAGGAATGCTATTCCCATTCGATAGTTGCCGGGGGCTTTGATGTTACGTCCATCACAACGCGGTTGATACCGGGCACTTCATTGCAGATTCGCTTTGACACGCGGTCTACAACGTCATAATCTATCCTGCTCCATTCAGCCGTCATAGCGTCCTGTGAGTGTATCGCCCTAAGCACTACCGCTTCATTGTATGTTCTGCTGTCGCCCATTACCCCGACAGACTTCACCGGCAACAGCACGCAGAACGCCTGCCAGATTCCCGAATAGAGTCCGGCCTTTTTCAGCTCCTCCCGGAAAATAGCATCCGCTTTCCTGAGAGTGTCGAGTCTCTCTTTTGTTACAGCACCGAGACACCTCACTGCGAGTCCCGGCCCGGGGAAAGGCTGACGGCTGATTATTTCGTCAGGCATTCCGATAATTTTTCCCAGCCTCCTAACCTCGTCTTTGAACAAATCCCGCAGAGGCTCAAGAAGTTTCAGGTTCATTTTTTCGGGAAGCCCGCCGACATTGTGATGTGATTTTATGAGGGCTGATCCTTTCTTTGTCCCGCTCTCGATTACATCAGGGTATATTGTTCCCTGCAAAAGCCATTCTGCTCCGTCAATCTTCTTTGCTTCACCGTCAAAAACTTCAATGAAAAGCCGCCCGATAATCTTTCGCTTCTTCTCCGGGTCTGTAACTCCGTCAAGCTCACGCAAAAATATTTCTGACGCATCGACATACTTCACATTGAGGCCGATATTCTCATACTCCTTCATGACGGATTCAGGCTCATTCAGGCGCATTAATCCGTGATTGACGAAAACGCACTGAAGATTGTCGCCTATTGCCTTGTGGACGAGTGTAGCCGCAACGCTGGAATCGACTCCCCCCGAAAGCCCGCACACTACCTTAGAGTCTCCGACAGTCTCACGTATCGCCGCTATTGTGCTGTCTACCCAGTTCGACAAATTCCAATCCCCGTGGCATTTGCAGACGGTGAAAGCGAAATTACGCAGGATATAATTCCCGCTCTCTGTGCTGACGACTTCCGGGTGAAACTGGAGTCCGTAAAAATTCCGTGAGGTGTCCTCAATTGACGCGATTATGCCGGTGTCAGTGAGCGATGTTGCACGGAACCCCGGCGGAAGCTCCGCGACATTATCGCCGTGGCTCATGAGTACGCGCCCTGTATCGGGTATATTCTCGCTGAGGATTACGGAGTCGCCCCCGGCTTTATGGATTTCCGTAACGCCGTATTCACGCACATGGCCGGAGATGACTGTCCCGCCCGTCATTTTCGCGAGCAGTTGCATACCGTAGCAGATACCCATGACGGGACAGCCCAGCGAAATAATTTCCGGGGCTATCGTGATTGCGTCAGGGTCATTTACGCTGTCGGGGCCTCCTGAGATGATTATGCCTTTGGGTGAACAGGATTTTATTTTCCCGATGTCCGCGTCCCAGTTGAAGATTACGCTGTGTACTTTCATTTCACGTAGCCTTCTTGCTATAAGCTGTGTGAACTGTGAGCCGCAGTTGATGATGATAATATTCTCGTTGTCTGCCAGCAAAATTATACGCCTCCTTTATTCTGTCAAATTATATACTGTGTTTGCGTGTATAATCACTCTATCACAATAAAGGACGTGAATACAGTGTACAGAAAAATATTATCCCTCCTGTTCGTGTTAGCATTCGCGCTCTCATCGTCAGCAGAGGAATATACCCCCGGTGATGTTATTGTCATGCTCAAGCCGTCAGCAAAGGCAGAAATTTCTGCGTCATCGCTCCGTCTTGAAGCCTCAGAATTTGCCGGGACATTCAGCGCGTCAGTGAAGGAATTTTACCCGGCATTGTCCGAAAACGGCGGCGGCTCGTTCATGATGATTCACTCCGACAGCATGGACGCTGAAGCATTGTCGGCCATTCTCCGCGAAAATCCCGGTGTTGCGGCCGTGTCCCCGAACTACAAAATACATGCCGCAGTTGCCCCGAATGACACATCATACGGCGAATGCTGGGGGATGGAAACTATCAGGGCTAATTACGCCTGGGACATTACGCAGGGCGGGGATGATGTCTATGTTGCCATAATCGACTCAGGCATCGACTACACTAACCCGGACTTGTCCGCCAATGTCGCTTCAGATATGGGCTATAACACTGTCGGAGGCTCTGAGACAAACGGAATGGACGACTACGGACACGGGACTCATGTCGCAGGGACAATAGGGGCTGTCGGGAATAATAATCTCGGAGTCGCCGGCCTGAATTGGAGCGTCAGAATGATACCCGTGAAAGCCCTCGACAACACCGGGAGCGGGACATTCAGCACCGTGATAAACGCAATGAATTATGTTACGAATCTCATCAATCAGGGAATGAATATCAGGGCGGTGAATCTTTCGCTTGAGACTTACCTGAAACTTGAGCCGAATCATGATAATTTTGTCGGGTTTCCGCTGTGGCGTGCGTTCAAGATCATGGACGACACGAACAAGGCAGTAATAGTTGTAGCCGCAGGCAATTACAGCGAGACAGTCGGAGAGCCTAGCAGCCACGCGCACGGCCTTGTGCCGGGAGCAGGGTACTATGTATATCCCGCGTCATTCACGGGCTTGGACAACATGATTTCAGTCTCAGCACTTAACCGCAATACCGAGACAGGCGCGACATTTATGGCATCATTCAGCAACGACGGAGCGGACATATCAGCACCGGGAGTCGACATCCTAAGCACATGGCTTCAAAGCTCATCGGCAAACATGACAGCGGAAGGTGTGAGTCTCAGGTCAGCGCAGGGGACATCAATGGCGGCTCCTCATGTTGCGGGGGCGGCGGCTCTGATTGCGTCATATATCCCGGTCCGGGCGACGGCCTATCAGATTAAGCAGGCACTTCTGATAGGGGACGAGCTGAATGTTTATGCCTCATTGAATTACGCTGATGCCAATTTCGAGAATCTCGCCTCACAAGGTACGGAGGGACGCTCCTATGACGATTACAGGGCATATGATGAGACGGATTACAGCACTCCTTCAGAGAGAACAAGCTCATCCGGGGGCTGTTCGGGACTCTCTGCGGGAATCGCGGGGCTTGCGCTTGTGTTCATGCTTGCGCGGAAGAGAATAAACTGATACAATACTGCGCTGTGATACGGGCCGGTGTGGCTCAGAGGTAGAGCAGCGCACTCGTAATGCGCAGGTCAACAGTTCGAATCTGTTCACCGGCTTTCGCAAAGATCCGTCAGAAAATGGCGGGTCTTTTTTTTGTGTGTGTGCATTATGACGTAATTCACGGTGCTATAATATGCAAACTCCTAGTAGAAAGAAGGAATTACCATTGCGTAAAATTTTGTGGCTCGCGTGTGTCCTGTCATTGGCGGCAATCCCTGCACATGCGGAGCTGTCAGCATTGGAGCGCGGAAGCACGGCAGGACGAATCATCTACAGCGTTTCGGATAGTGCTTATCTCACTAAGGACGGAAGCGTGATAACGGAGGAAGCTATATCCGGCCTAAGCTCTGCGGATTACGGCAAAACGGGACTCATTGCTGACGGAAATTCGCGGCTGATCCTGCGCTACAAGTCAGACACTCCCGGCGCTGTGGAGTTCAGCGTATCACCGGCTCTTTCAGGCGCAAGGCTTGAGACTCTCGCGTCAAGGCAGGAAATTACATCAGCGTTATCACTCGCAAGCACGTCAGACGGGTATCAGGCTTCAGCGGTGTTAATCGCCCCGGAGACATGGCCGTCATCAATCACTTATCCCAGCGGAAATTTCACAGTAACAGCAACATTTACGCCTTCAAACGGAAGCGCAGCAACTGAGTCAATGACTCTCACTCTCAAAGCTCCGTCAGTCGTGCTGATTCACGGCGCGTTCGGGGACAATGAGAGGATGTTCGGCTATGCGACAGGCTCAAACACAGGTGTGTGGCGCAAGCTCGAAAACGCCGGACTCACTGTGGCAAGCTGGAATTATGACGGCACAAAGTCCCCGAAGGCTTTAATCTCAAGCAACACGAACGGACTCGCGCAGATCATCTCAGACACTCTCAACAAACTTAACGCAGACGGATACGAAGCGACAAGAGTAGACCTCGTTACGCACAGCACAGGCGGATTGATGGCGCGTCAGTATCTCCGCAATGACACAGACACGGGCAACAAGACAGCTAACTCATACGGACTCGGAACAGTACGCAGAGTCGTAACAATAGCTTCTCCCAATCTCGGAACGCCTATAGGGTCATACCTTGCGGGGAATTTTTCGAGTCTCCCGTCATCGTGGCAGAACTGGCAGGCTAAATCATGGTGGGAAGGCACCGGCTACAATCTCATAAAGGGACTCGCGCTGCGTAATTATGATGTTGACGAGGCAATGAAGGATTTCTCGTTAGGAAGCTCATATCTTGCGGGGCTTGGGTATCCCGGGATTCCGTTCCATTCGATTTACGGCAAAATAAAATCGGACGACGCGAAAATCAGCAAACTTTTTGACGACGTTGTAACAGGCAACATAAAGGGTCTCAGTGAAATTGACTGGCTTCCTGAACAGCTCGTCAGTCAGCTCACATCATCAAAACTTGCTCTCATAAGCGGCGTGCTCAAAAGCCTGTCAGATGATATACGCTTCAAGGAATTACTCGGCGCGTTCTTCGGCGATGATGATTATGATCTCGTTGTTTCAGAGACAAGCGCAAAGGACAAATTCCCCGCGAACGCCGTAACATCATTCACTGGAATCGGAACTCACAATCACGTAATGATTGCCCGGCAGGATGACGTAGGCGACAGAGTATTGGCACTCCTCAGAGGCGGCACGGACAACTTCATGATTAACACGGCTTCGGCGGCTGAATATGACGCGGCATTTGATACTGTTGCGGACTCATTCGGCGAATATCTCAGGGCAAGCGCAGAAAATGACTTGAGCGAATATATTGACTCAACTATGACTCTTGAGACTTCAGCCCCGAAAGATGAATACATGGGCGAGGACGACGGAACAGAACCGACGACTCAGAGCGTGAAACTTTCGGGCAAATCGGCCTCAGCATTCAGCGAAGATATTTATGTTGTTCTTGATGACGGTTACGGTGCGACAAAATTTTTCGTCATGAATCCGACAAACAGAGGCTCATTTGACGTAGATATTTGGGCAGACAAAGAAACAAAGGGACTCTATCAGATATATTACTTCACCGTTCAGAATGGCAAGCTCAAAATTTCTCCGGTTCAGACAGTCGCATACGTTCCGAAATTCAGCAGCAGCGCAACGCCCGTAGTGTACTGGTCATCAGCAGAGAACATTTACGCCCATGAAGGCGAGGAAGTTTTTGCGGGACTTATGGTTAATGCTGAAGGAAAGAATTACGACATCTCCGCGACTGCTCTCGGTGTTGCGGCGTACATAGTATCAGACCCCAGCATAGCGGAAATCACAAGCTACGGACAAATTAAGGCACTAAAAGAAGGCACAACGAAAATCACGGCAACTGCTTACGGGCAGACAGCGAGCGTGAATTTCATCGTGAAGTCCTCAGCGTCAGAAGAAGACACGACAAAGGATCTCACAGTTACGGGCGGAGGCGGAAGCGGAAATGTCATTGCAGGCTCAGGCACAAGCGGAGGATGCAATACGGGACTCGGAGCGTTAATCCTGCTGTCAGCAATTTCACTTTTCGCGAAAAAACGTTAAGCCACAAAAAACGCAACAAAAAATCCCGGAATCGATTTCGACTCCGGGATTTTCTTTCTTCCGTAACAATTTTAGACCCCGCACCCGCCTCCGCAGCTCGCACAGCTTCCCGAACAGCCGCCGCCGAATCGCCACGAATTAATCACAGGCACAAATATATCAAGTATCGCCTGAACATCGTCAGAAACCCCGTCAGTTTCCTCCAGCAACAAATTTTCCATGACCGTCTCTTTCGTGTCGTACCCGTCAAGAATCGCCTGCACTATGTCCCGGAGATATACGCTTTTTGCCAGGCACACAGGGGTGTCAGCAGGAGCGCGGCTCCAGTCTACACGCTCTGAAATAATTTCCTCCATTATTCCGCCTCCGTAAAATAAAGCCCGCAAGACCCGTGATTGAGTCCTGCGGGATTAATGTCAATTATACAGCGTGAATCAAGCCTTACAGTTTCGCCGCGATTGCCTGAATGAACTGCTTGCTGTCAACTACCTGCGGAACGACTCCCTCGCAGAGGCCGGACAAGTCTTTTGTCATGACTCCGCCCTCGATTGTCGAGATTGTAGCCTTTTCGAGTTTGTCGGCAAAGAGTACAAGCTCTCCGTTGTTGTCAAGCTCTCCGCGTTTCCTGAGTGCGCCGCTCCACGCGAAAATTGTCGCAACGGGGTTCGTTGATGTCATTTTGCCCTCGTCGCGGTATCTGTAGTAGTGTTTCGTTACAGTGCCGTGCGCCGCCTCGTACTCGAAATTCCCATCAGGCGAAACAAGTACGCTCGTCATCATCGCCAATGACCCGAAAGCCGTTGAAACCATGTCGGACATTACATCGCCGTCATAGTTCTTGCACGCCCATATGAAGCCGCCCTCGCTCCTCATGACTCTTGCTACTGCGTCATCAATCAGCGTGTAGAAGTATGTGATTCCTGCCTTGCGGAATTTCTCGGCGTATTCCTTCTCGAAAATGTCCTGGAAAATCAGCTTGAATGTCTGATCGTACTGCTTTGAGATTGTGTCCTTTGAGGAGAACCAGAGATCCTGCTTTGTCGAGAGCGCATACTCAAAGCACGAACGTGCGAATGACATTATTGACGTGTCTTTGTTGTACATTGCCTGCAAAACGCCGGGGCACTCGTAATCGTACACTGTCTCGCGGAACTGTGCGCCGTTTTTGCCAGTGAAAAGCAATTCAGCTTTGCCCGGTTCCGGGACTCTGTACTCTGTTCCCCTGTAGACATCGCCATACGCATGACGGGCTATCGTGATGGGCTTCTTCCAGTTTTTGACGACGGGCTTAATGCAGCTCGTGAGGATGGGAGCGCGGAACACTGTGCCGTCAAGCACCGCACGTATTGTGCCGTTGGGCGACTTCCACATCTCGTGGAGGTTGTATTCTTCAACGCGCTGTTTGTTCGGGGTAATTGTCGCACACTTGACTCCGACATGGTGCTTCTTGATTGCCTCAGCGGCTGCCCATGTTACTTTGTCGCCGGTCTTGTCTCTCTCAGGCAGTCCCAGATCGTAATATTCCATGTTCAAGTCAACGAACGGCAGAAGGAGGTCATCTTTGATTATCTGCCACAGTACGCGGGTCATTTCGTCGCCGTCCATCTCTACGATGGGATTTGCCATTTTGATTTTTGCCATTGTTGAAATCGAATCTCCCTTCAGAAATTATTGCTGTGTTGCGTTATTATGTTCTCGCCTTATGCAGGGTTGCGCCCACTGCCCTCGCCTTTCGCAGGGTTGCGACCCCTCCCTGCCCTCCCCTTGCGCAGGGTGGCGACCCCTCCCTGCCCTCCCCTTACGCAGGGGAGGCAAGAACACGGGCGAGTCTCTCGTCCCCCCTGCAAAGGGGGTAGCCCTGCCAAGGGGGGAAACAGGGGGGTGTGTCTTATTTCTTTCTGTTGCGGTTGAAGTTGATGAGACATCCGGCCTTTACGATCGTTCTTTCGTTGTCGGTCATCGGCTGAATGTAAAGCTCCGCTTCTGTTACCTTGCCGCCTTTGATGATGTATGCTTTGATGCTTTCGAGCTTGTTGTCATCGAGAGCCTTGCGGATTCCGGGAACGTAGACATAATCGCCGACCTCGAAATCAGGCTGCCCCTTCAGGTGGAACGGAATCATTCCCCAGTTCATGCAGTTGGAGCGGTAACGCTTTGTGGCGTATTCCTGCGTGATGTTGGCGAGCGCACCCAATACCCTCTGGCATGAGGCTGCCTGCTCACGCGCTGAACCGTCGCCGGGCTTGTTGGCGTAAATCGTTGAGCCGAACTCGATTGTCATCGGGTCTGCGTTCTCTTGGCCGGGTATCGTCTTGATTGCCGCGTAAACTTCTGCCATGTCGCCGTGAGCCGGGCTGACTCCCTTCAGTCGCTCATACTCGATTTTCTGTACTGCCTTTGCTTTTCTGACATATTCAGGGTCTCTGCGTGAGAGCGTGAACTCAGCAAGGCCGAGCGGGTTCGACCTGAATGATGATGTCTCGCCTGACGGTATAAGCTCGTCCGTTGTCGTAACCTCGTCAAGAATCTTTGACACAACGCGCAGAAGGATATTGTCGGCTAATTCTTCCTGCTCCGGCCAGTCTTTGATGTTCGGCCCGAAACGAATCGGCGACTCAAGATTGGCTTTCCCGAATCCCCAGTAGACGCGGGACTTGTACGCCTTGTCGTCATAGTGGTACGCGGGAATGTCGCCCCAGCAGTCGAGATCCTCGGCTGAGGTGAGTTTTCCGCCGTTGGCCGCTGTTGCCGCGATTGAACGTGCGTCCATGAGTGCAACTGCTGACATTTGACCGTTTCCGGGCTTTGAGCCTTCGCGGTTCGGGAAGTTTCTCGTTGTGTGGCGGATTGAGAGTGCATTGTTTGCGGGAGTGTCTCCTGCTCCGAAGCAAGGCCCGCAGAAAGCTGTACGGATGATTGCGCCTGCGTCCATGAGGTCAGCAAGGAAGCCTTTGCGGTCAAGGTCAACAAATACGGGCTGTGATGACGGGTAAACGCTCAAATAGAACTCATCAAATCCGCATGTCTTGCCCTTCAGAGCGTGGGCGGCCTCGACAACGTTGGTGTAGTTTCCTCCCGCACAGCCTCCGATTACACCCTGCTGAACGTATAATTTTCCGTCCGGCGTAATCTTGTCCATAAGCGTGAAATGCGCCCTGCCTCCGGCGACTTTCTCGGCTCTCTTCTCTGTGTCGGCGAGGATGTCCTTCATGTTCGCGTAAAATTCTGCGATTGTGTAGGCGTTTGACGGGTGGAAAGGAAGTGCGATCATCGGCTTTATTGATGAGAGGTCAATTTCCACGCAGCCGTCATAGTACGCGACATCGGCAGGGTTAAGCTCCTTGTAGTCTCCCTCGCGGCCATGTTCGGCGAGAAACGCTTTCGTGTCGTCGTCAGTCTTCCACACGGACGAAAGGCACGTTGTCTCAGTCGTCATTACGTCAACGCCGTTGCGGTAATCTGTCGTCATTGTGGCAACGCCGGGGCCGACAAATTCCATGACCTTGTTCTTTACGTAGCCCTTCTCAAACACTGCTTTGACGATTGCCAGCGCTATATCATGCGGGCCGACATAGGGAGCGGGCTTGCCCTTCATGTAGATTGCGACGACTCCGGGGTAGGCGACATCATATGTATCCTGCAAAAGCTGTTTGACGAGTTCGCCGCCGCCCTCGCCGATTGCCATTGTGCCTAACGCGCCGTAGCGTGTGTGAGAGTCTGAGCCGAGAATCATTTTCCCGCACCCCGCGAACATCTCGCGCATGAACTGATGAATGACTGCGATATGCGGAGGGACATAGATTCCGCCGTACTTCTTCGCCGCGCTGAGGCCGAAATAGTGATCGTCATCGTTGATTGTTCCGCCGACAGCGCACAGCGAGTTGTGGCAGTTAGTCATGACATAGGGAAGCGGGAATTTCGTCATCCCTGAAGCGCGAGCCGTCTGAATGATTCCGACAAACGTAATATCATGGCTGGCCATCGAGTCGAACTTAATCCGCAGGTGTTCCATGTCGCCGGATGTGTTGTGCGACTTCATTATTCCGTAAGCGATTGTGCCTTTCTTGGCCTCGGCCTTGTTGTATTTGTTCGCGGCCTGGCTCTCAGGCAAAATCTTTTCGCCGTTGATGAGGTAAACGCCTTCATCGTAAAGTTTGATCATCTTGTGAGATTACCCCCTCTTGAGATTTTCAGGGCAAGCATAAATGTATCAATATACAAGATGTACTTGATGTTACGCCTGCGAAATTATTTTGTGAGTTAGTGAATTTTTGTACACAAATTATAACACGGAGGCCGGAATAAAAATCTCCGTATGATTAATGATGATTGGGCGGAAAATTTTTGTACCCCGCACAAGATTTTGACATGATGACAAAAAAATGATAATTTCTCCAGCGAATAATAATCCCGATTTTAACAGGAGGAAAAATTCATATGGAACTCACGAAAGAAGCAAAGGGTTCAGCCCTTAACATCGCGCTTGACGGGAGACTCGACACGACCACAGCCCCGCAGCTTGAAGCGGAAATCTCCGGCGGCCTCGAAGGAATCACAGACCTGACAATCGACATGGCCAAGCTCGTCTACGTGTCATCAGCAGGACTCCGCGTTCTGCTCAAAGCTCAGAAGATCATGAACAAGCAGGGAAAAATGACCGTCAAGAACGCCAGCCAGGAGATAAAAGAAATCTTCGAGGTAACCGGCTTTGACGAACTCCTCAACATCGAGTAAGAATGCTTGACTTCCAGCCGATAGCACCCGGCTTAAAGTTGCTGGCGGATTCCTATACGTTCAAATACGGCGGGGGATCCTGCCAGCATTCTTTTGTGTCATCATGGACGCTCAGACACAAATACGGGGACTCATTCTGCGAGCATGAAGGCTATCTCTACACTCTGCGCGCTAAACTCTGCACGGAAAATGAGAGGATATATCTTTTCCCTTACGGCCCGCGTGAAAGCGATGAGGCAATGAGGCACGTTATAC
Organism: Synergistaceae bacterium; assembly: GCA_017540085.1. Taxonomy (NCBI): domain Bacteria; kingdom Thermotogati; phylum Synergistota; class Synergistia; order Synergistales; family Synergistaceae; species Synergistaceae bacterium. The sequence continues at coordinate 38,961 of JAFYBQ010000001.1, forward strand.
AGAATGTTATTGATGACGCTCACAGCCATAACGCACGGGCGAAATTCCAGACTCTAACGCAAAGCGCAAGGGACATAATCACGAGGCTTTTTCCCGGAAGATTCACGCAGGAATACAGCCGCGACTGGTCGGAATATATCTACGACTCTCAGAGCATCGCTACATATTCGGGCGCAAAGATGGCCTACAAGCGCAGGGACTTCCAGAGATTCGGGCGTGATTACGCAGGAAGAGTCGAAACTGTCATGATGACTCCCGCGAATATCCCGGCGGTTCGTGATTTCCAGGCTCAATGGCTGAAGGCTAAAATTGACGGCAGCAATGACCCTGCGGAAAAAGCTCAGGTTTCAGGCGAGGACGTTGGGATTCAAGTTGCGTTTGATGACTGGTCTATGCTGGGTTTGACGGGAATCGTGATTCTCATTGACGGTGATGTGAAGGGATATGCTTACGGCGCAAAGCTCTCTGATGATTACATTGACGAGATAAACGAGAACTGCGACCACAGAATACCGAATATTTACCCGTTCGCAAAGCATGAATTTTCGCGTCTCTGCTGCAATGGGATAAAGTATATCAACTTTGAGGAGGATACAGGCTCTGAGACTCTGAGGTCAGCAAAGAATCACTACAAGCCCGCATTCCTTATTGACAAATATATTCTCTGCGAAAAATGAACAGATTAGAAGCAAATATTTCATTATTTTTCATAACGTTTTTTGCGTCAGTGCAGTATGTATTTCTGATATGGATTCCTGATTCCGTTCCTCATTTTGCGTTTTTGTGCATAACGAATCTTATCGGATTCATAATGTCGCTGGCTTTCTTTGTCGGTGAATTGTTCCGTCTTGACACTCAGCAGGTTAAGAACAGCATGATACTTTCAGCACAGTTAATAGCCTTCAATCTTTTCCTGCTTATGGGCGTATCGGGACTCGGTGCTTCACTGACGAACGCAGTACTGTCAACGAATTTCATTTTCATTGCGGTGATAATGTTCTTTGAGTACAAACAGATTCCCGACAAGGGGACATTTTTCGGAGTATCAGCGGTGTTCATCGGGCTTATGCTCATGAGCGAGGCGGGAATATCGGACTTCATGAACAAAAGCGTGATTTACCTCACAGCCTCAAATGTCGCGTTTGCTTTCTACATTGTGAGCGTTGGCAGGTACTCTTCATCCTCTAACCCGTCAATTATCGCAATGGGCCAGATGTTTTTCTGCTTTGTCTTCAGCCTCATATTGTGGATTGCTGAAGTGATTTTGAGGGGAGTACCTTTCACGCTTCCTTTGAACCCGGAATTTTGGGGCAGCGTGTTTTACATCAGCTTCTTCATACGCGGTATTTACGGAATCATTCAGGTATACGCGCAAAGATACATTTCACCGCTGAACACGTCATTGATATTCTCAACGGAGATCATTATGACAATGGCAGTTTCTCCGATATTATCGGAATTTCTCGGAACTCCGCCGGAAGTCATAACAGTGCCGAAAATCATCGGTGGCGTTGCTATTGTTCTCGGCATATTGATGACTGAGCCGAAATTTTTCGGTGCGTTAAGGAGGTTATTGCGTTGCGGGAAAAATTGAAGCTGATATTTCTTTGTACGCTCGCATATTTCGTGATTGGCGCTCCCATTCAGATGACGAATATACTTCCTTCATTCGCGGGAATCAAAAACTTTCTGCCGTTCACGTTAGGGCTGTTCTTTGGTGCTTACGGTGTGGCGGGCTGCGTAATCGGGTGCATTGTCTCGGCGTTTTTCGTGAACCCGTCAATCTCTGATGTGATTCGTGAATGTTCCTGCGTAATCGTAACGGGACTCGGAATGTTTTACGGCTGGCATTTCCTCAAAAAGTCCGGGCGAATCTCCTTCAAGACATGGCCGGATTATTCGCGCTATATTCTGCTGCTTGTGATTCTGAGCCTCTTTTCAGGGGTCATATACTCACCTTCAGGACTCGCCGTCAGTGTTCAGGCAGGACTCGCATATTTTCTCACGGGGCTTTTTATCGGAGTGCCTGTAAATATTCTGTTCTCATCACTTCTCTATATTGAGCCGGTAATGCCTCGCGGAAAAATCTTGTCATATGACGCTGAATTTTGCCTTTTGCCGAGTGCCGAATCACTTGAGGGAGCGAACGAGATTCTTGAAATGTCAGCAATGAAACGCGGCGTAAACATAAAACGAGTGCTTGAGATTCAGAGCTGCATAGAAGAGCTTGCAATACGAATCCAAAACGCACAGCCTGACGCAAGAATTTCTGTCTCTGTAATATTCGGGGACGCAATATCAGCGAGACTCCATTACATCGGGGAAAAATATAACCCCTTCCACATTAGCAAAAACGAGGACGAAATAGACATAATGAGCCTCAAAATCATAAAGCACCGTGCAATCCGCGCCTCATTCAGCTACAGCGGAGGGGAAAACACTGTACATGCAGTAGTGTAGGAGGATTTATCATGCGTAAGTCAACAATCAAAAAGAAAGTGCGCGCTGTTGTTCTGTATATCTCCGTAACAGCGTTAATCATAATGGGTGCTGTCGGCATTCTCGGAATGAGTCATATAAAGGATGACAGCGAACTAGCATTGATTCGCCAGATGGAGCAGAATCTGAGAAACATAACAGACAGCCAGTCAGATTTAGCGGAGTCGGAGCTGGGTAAATATGCCGGATATGTTCAGAATTTCGCGGACTTCATTCACGGGCTTTATGTCAGTCCTGATTATTATCTGCCTCATGAAGTTATGCCGCCGAAAATCGAGAACAGCGGAATACTTGCCATGCAGAGAGTCTTAGACCCAAGCGCAGACATTAACGCCCTCAAATCTGAGATCAGCCTTCTGGGAAATCTCCGGCAGATCTGGGATCCCATCATAACCGCAAACAGTGATGTTATCACGTCAATTTACGCCGGAACAAAAACGGGCGCGATGATTGCATACGACAAAAATTCGTTTAACGCAGTCCCCAAAAACACAGCAGAAGCCTATTATGATTTTCACGATTCTGAATGGTACAAAAATGGCCAGGAAAAAGGAAAAGTATTCTTCACTGATGTATATTCAGACGCTTACAACATGGGAATGATGATAACCTGCGCCGCTCCGTTTTATGATGCTTCCGGGAATTTCGCCGGAGTTGTCGCAATGGACATGCTGATTTCGGATTTGTACCGGGCAATCATTGAGCTTGATTTCGGCCATGAGGACGCATATGCTTTTCTCTTTGACAGGAAAGGGGATCTGATTACGCCTCCTTCAGACGGCAAGAAACAGTACACGTATCACCCTGAAGACATATCATCACTTACAGCATACGAAATTGTGTCGGGTAAAACTGGAGTCTCATTGTCCGACAGCGGAGTCTATTACGCATACACGCCGATAGAAATAACGGGCTGGAAATTCTGCGTCAGAATCCCTCAGAGCGTCATACTTGCGCCTGTCCGCGATGTGAACGAGCGCGTCATTTTCACTATCCTGTCATTTCTCGGTGCGTTCGTGATAGTCGTTGTGCTTGCGGTCATTGCCTCGCGTAAATTCTCGCATAAGCTGACAGAGCCGATAATCGCCCTTGAAGATGACGTGCATAAAATCTCAGGCGGAAATCTCGATTACCGCGCCGAAATCAGAACGAATGACGAAATCGGAGACCTCGCAAAATCCTTCAACGACATGGCCGCGTCCCTCAAAGACTACGTGAAGAACCTCGCCGCCGTAACAGCCGAGAAAGAACGAATCGGGGCAGAGCTGAACATAGCGACACAGATTCAGGCCGACATGCTTCCCCGTATATTCCCGCCGTTCCCGGAGCGCAAAGAGTTCGACATTTACGCCACAATGAACCCGGCCAAAGAAGTCGGCGGTGATTTCTATGATTTCTTCCTTGTTGATGACGATCATTTAGCTATGGTCATGGCTGACGTTTCCGGGAAGGGAGTCCCCGCGGCGTTATTCATGGTGATAGCAAAGACGCTCATCAAGAACCGCGCACAGATGGGCGGCACTCCTTCAGAAATTCTTGCTGACGTGAACAATCAATTATGCGAGGGGAACGAGGCTGAATTGTTCGTTACTGTGTGGCTTGGCATTCTCGAAATATCAACCGGCCATGTTTCAGCGTCAAACGCAGGCCACGAATACCCCGCTATATATCGTCCGGGCGAGGGCTATACGCTCTTCAGGACAAAACAGAGTCCCGCCGTTGCCACAATGGAAGGTATACGCTTCAAGCCCAGCGAGTTCACATTGAATCCGGGCGATGATTTGTACCTTTACACGGACGGAGTAGCGGAGGCGACAAATTCACATGATGAGCTTTACGGGACAGACAGAATGATTGACGCGCTGAATCACACTGACGGGATGACGGTTGAAGAAATTTTGCGGACAATGAAGAAATCCGTCGATGATTTCACCGGGGACGCTCCGCAGTTTGACGACATCACAATGCTGTCCCTGAAGTATTACGGAAAATAAAATGATGAGGAATAATATTGCCGTACAGATTGTAGCCGTATTCGTCTGCGTAATCGCGCTTCTTGCGGTTTTCGTGTGCGTAACGGGCTACACTCAGTTCACGCTGTCAGTGTCGACACAGTACGAGGATTGCGCCTACAACACCGCCCGGACAGCCGCGACAATGATTCCCCCTGAGCTTTTTACGGGAGAGTCCGCCGGGGCTGATTACAGTATGCGCTTCAGAATGCTCAATGACGAATGGGAACGCCTCGCAAACACTCAGGACGCTACATTCATTTACCTTATACGCCCGGACAAGACAGACTACAATCACATAGAGTTTTTCCTCAGCATAATGAACAGCTCCGCGAATTACGAGCGTTACCCAAGCGGCTACGTTCGCAAGACAACGAATGACGAATACCGCCAAGCCTACAGAGAAATCTGCGAGAACGGAAAGCAGAAGGCAACAATTTTCCGCGACAAGGGCGACAGTGAGACAGGGCATCACATCACCGTAATGATTCCCGTGAAGACAGGGAAATCCGGGACTGTCGACTGGATTCTATGCGTACAGCGTCAGATGGAGCGGCTGAACTTTTACCGAAAATCCTACGTCAGGCATGTAGCATTCGGGGCGGCTGTCATTCTCGGATTCATTCTCGTGGTTTACGGGGTGTACCTTGGGCGTGCGCTGATTGTCCCGCTGAGGAAAATTGCGGCGGAGGCTGTGAGATTCGCGGGCGAGCATACAGAGCCGGAGTCCCCTCTCGGACATGACATAACATCACAGAACGAAATCGGGAAGTTAGCGCGGACTGTTGACGCTATGGAGTCGCAGGTTCTCACCTACATAGACAGCATAACCCAAATCACAAAGGAGAAGGAACAAATCAAAGCCGAACTCAATATAGCCGCGCAGATTCAATTGAGTATGCTCCCGCGTGAGTTTCCGCAGAAAAAAGAGTTTGAGATTTTCGCGACAATGACTCCCGCAAAGGAGGTCGGCGGAGATTTCTACGACTTCTTCATGATTGACGGGAATCACATCGCGCTTGTTATGGCTGACGTGTCAGGGAAGGGAATCCCGGCGGCTTTGTTCATGGCAATATCGAAAGCGTTAATCAGGACACGGGCGCAAATGGGCGGGACTCCCTCTGAAATTCTCGCGGACGTGAACAGCCAGCTTTGCGAAAGGAACGAGGCCGAATTATTCGTTACGGTGTGGCTTGGGATTCTCGACATCTCAACGGGTCATGTTACTGCCTCCAATGCCGGCCATGAATACCCCGCAATCTACCGCCCGAATGAAGGCTATACACTCTTCAGGACGAAACAGAGTCCGGCAGTCGCTACGATGGAGGGACTCAGGTTCAGAGGCTCGGAATTTACGCTCAATCCCGGCGATATTCTTTACATTTACACGGACGGAGTCGCCGAGGCCACGAACATTAGCGGGGAGCTTTACGGCACTGAAAGAATGATTGACGCGCTGAATCATACTGAGGGAATGACGGCTGAAGATATTTTGCGGACTCTGAAGAAGTCTGTTGACGATTTCACCGGAGACGCACCGCAGTTTGATGATATAACAATGCTCGCGCTGAAATATTACGGAAGGGGAGAAAACATTTGAAGGAACTTACCACAGAGGCCAGCGTTGCGAAACTTGATGAAGTGATTGATTTCATTGACGCATTTCTTGAAGAGCATGAATGCCCGATGAAGACAATGACTCAAATCAACGTTGCCGCAGAGGAAATTTTCGTGAACATCGCGCACTATTCCGGCTCGGAGAAGGCTACAATCACCGTCAGCAAATCCGATGGCATGGCCGAGATCACATTCACCGACAACGGGCGGCCATATAACCCGCTCGAAAAGCCTGACCCCGATATAACATTGCCCGCAGAGGAACGCGACATAGGCGGATTGGGTATATTTATCGTCAAAAAGACAATGGACAGCGTTAGCTACGACTGCCGGGACGGGTGCAATATTTTCACCATGCGGAAAAGGATTGAGGCTTGATGTTTATCGGGCGCGACATTGAATTATCACAGCTAGAGGAAGCATATTCGGCGGACGGCTGCAAAATTTTCGCTGTTTACGGGGCGAGGGGAGTCGGTAAAACGACTCTCATTGAGGAATTTTGCCGGGACAAGAACGCCATAATATACTCTCCTGTTTTCGGGGACGGAAAAGCCAACCTCACGCACTTTTCGGGGATTGTCCTGCGTCATTTCGGGGACATGAGTCATCCTGCGTTCCAGTACTGGGAAGACGTGCTTAAATACATTGCCGGGAAAAATCAGCGTATTGTGATTGTTGTTGACAGTGCTGACCTTTTCGCGGCGAAATTCCCCGTAGTCATGAAAGTTTTTGCGAGGGCTGTTGACTCAGTATTCAGGGACAGGAACATACTGCTGATATTTTCATTAGTGAATCTCACCGGGCTTAGAGCTGCCGGAATGTATGACCGTGCGACAATAATACATCTCGGAAAATTCCTGACAGAGAAAAATATAGAGAGCCTAAAGCGCGAGGAAATGAAGCGGACTGTCATAGGCGGGGCGAAATTCGTCCAAGTTTCAGCCGACAGCGTTATACTCCGCGAGGGTGAGACTAACAGCGAGATGTACAAGATAATTTCAGGGCGGGCGGTGTGCGACATCAATCACGATACGGATGAAGAATATCTGCTTGGGAGTCTCAATGAGGGAAAAACTTTCGGCGAATATTCCCTGCTGACTGACAGCCCCGGAATTTACACCGTTACGGCCTACAGTGATATGCTCCTGCTGAAGATAAGCCGCGATGATTTCGAGGGCTTCATACAGATGAACGCGGCTAACTCCGTCAACATCATGCGGAATATGTCGGCCATGATGAAGATGATGAAGGTCAATATCGACATGCTGAACGGTGAATTACATCCCAAAGAGTAACAAACAACAAAAAATCCCCCCTGCCGTTTCTGACAAGGGGGAAAAATTTTGTCCGTTAAGTTATTTCTTCCTTCCCTGCCATTCACAGAGAAGCCCCGTTGCAACCATCATAGAACTCCACGTGCCTGCAATCATTCCGACTAACATAGCGTAGCTGAACGCCATTAACACCGGCCCGCCCCAGACGCAAAGAGCGATGACCGGGAATAGTGTCGTAAGTGTCGTGTTGATTGTACGCGCCAATGTCTGATTCAGCGACTTGTTGACGAGGTTCACGATGCCCTCGCGGGATAATGTCCCCCAGTTTTCGCGCACTCGGTCAAGAATTATGATCGTGTTGTTCAGCGAGTATCCCACAATCGTAAGTATCGCCGCAATGAATGACGAGCCTATTTCCATTTGGGTAACGCTGAAGAATCCCAGCGCGATAATCACATCATGCACGAGAGGCACAACGCTGACCACAGCAAAACGGAACTGGAAACGCAGCGTAATGTATATCAGTATGGCGGCAAGCGCAATTGTTACGCCTATGACAGCCTGACGGCGCAATTCTCCTCCGACAACGGGGCCGACTTTCTCAAAGCCTGTAACCTTCATGTCGGGATATTTTGCGGTCAAAGCCTTAACGACAGACTCGCGGCTCTCTTCTGTGTCCTCGTTCGTGCGGATGATGATTCCCTTCTCGCCGAAATTCTGAATCATCGCACCTTTTGCCACGATTGACGAAATGACATTGCGAACCTCGGCAATATCCGGGCGCGTGTCGAACTCTGTCTGAATTACGTTGCCCCCCGTGAAATCGATTCCGAGATTGAGTCCCTTTGTGAAGAGTAATACGAGACTGGCGATAACAAGCACAAGGCTGACAGTGAGGGCAAATTTGCGGTGCTTCATGAAGTCAATATTTCTCATTTCCTCACGATCTCCTTTCCGCGCTTTACGAACAACTGCAATATAGCCCGCGTTACGACAATGTTAGCGAAAACGCTCGCCACAAGTCCAACCGACAGCGTTACGCCAAATCCGCGCACAGAGCCTGACCCGAAATAAAACAGCACCAGCGCCGCAATCAGTGTCGTGATGTTGGAGTCAAGAATCGTAACAAGTGCTTTGCGGAATCCTGCGTCAAGAGCCGCCATAGGAGTTTTGCCCGTCTTCTGCTCTTCCTTCACGCGCTCATATATCAGCACATTTCCGTCAACAGCCATTCCCAATGTCAGAATGATTCCCGCGATGCCCGGCAATGTCAGAGTCGCATTGAACGCAATCAATCCCGCGAAAATTAACAGCACCGTAACAGCAAGCGCGAAATCTGCGGCGAGTCCCCGGAACTGGTAGTATATCAGCATGAACACAAGCACCATTCCCGCACCGAACAAGCCCGCTTCAAGTCCCTGCCTCACGCTGTCAGCTCCCAGGCTCGGCCCTACTGACCTGTTCTCGGCAATCTCGACAGCCACAGGGAGCGCACCTGCCTTCAGCATTATCGCGAGTCTTCCGGCCTCCTCAGAGCTGAAACGCCCGGTAATCTGAGCATTTCCCCCGGCGATTCTGTCCTGCACAACGGGAGCGGAGATTACAACGTCATCAAGCACAATGGCGAGCTGTTTGCCGACAAGTTTGGCGGTTGCGTCCTCAAAGAGTTTTGCGCCCTCGCTGTTGAACTCAATCGACACTCCGAGACGGCCGAGGCTGTCCGGGTTGACTTGGGCATTCACTAAATCTTTTCCCGACAAAAGCACAGGGCCGAGAAGGTAATATCTTCCGGCTTCCTCAGCAGGTGCTACGATTGAGCCGGGTACGTCATTCACTCTTGCCTGAAAATCTGCACTTGCTGTGCTTAACTGGTCTATTGCCTTCTGCCATCTCTCCTGAGCCTGAACGAACTGAATATCACTGTCGTAATTGCTCCTAATCGGTGCGGGAGGAGGAGTCCCCGTTGAGTCTATGACCTCGCGGAAATCCATTTGTGCCGTGCGTCCGATAAGCTCAAGTGCCGCGGCGGGATCCTGTATTCCGGGAAGGTCAACTATTATGCGGTCGCTTCCTGATTTCTGTATGATAGGCTCTGCGACTCCGTACTGGTCAATACGATTCCTCAATACGGCAAGTAATCTGTCTATGCTGTCATCGCCGAGGGGATTTTCGGGTGTTCCTTTTGCCTGTAGGACAATGTGCGCGCCCCCCCGCAGGTCGAGTCCCAAGTTAAGCCCGTCCCGGCTGAAGTACGCGAAACATGCCGCCCCCGCAACTACAATCAGCACAAGCCAGAGGCGTAATCTGTCGGTGCGGTTCATTAAGAGGCTGCCTCCGTTTTCGCTGTGCTGACTGCGCGTTTGCCCTGTACGGCTGATTTCAGGATTGTTACGCGGACTCCCTCGGCTATCTCAATCTGGAACGAGTCATCACGAACTTCACGAACAGTCCCGTAGAAGCCGCCGATTGTGATTATCTGATCTCCGCGGGCTATGCTGTCTATCATGTTTTTCTGCTGCTTGTCGCGTTTCTTCTGAGGCCGGATAATGAAGAAGTAGAATATCAGCACGAATATTGCGAGCGGGAATAACATACCCATCAATCCGCCCTGCTGCGCTGCTCCTCCTTCTGCACCGCCAGCCCCCCCGCCTGTTGAAGGCGCACTGCCTCCGCAGGGGTTTACTGCTGTTGTTGATTCTGCCATGTCGATAAAATTACCTCCAAAAAATTATTTCCTGTGCCACGCTACTGCTTCAATCTCAATTTTCACGCCCTTGGGCAAATCCTTCACCGCAACGAATGACCGCGCCGGGGCATTGTTCGGGAAATACTCAGCGTAGACAGCATTGACTTCCGCAAAGTCTGCGATGTCCGCCGCAAATACAGTAGTCTTCACAACGTCCGTGAGCCTGTACCCGGCCGCCTCAACAATTGCCTTCAGGTTTTCGAGCGAGCGTCTCGCCTGAAGTGAGACTGTCCCGGGGATTTCGCCTGTTGACGGGTCAACGGGGATCTGCCCTGAGACGTAGAGAAATTCTCCGGCCTGAATTGCCTGCGAGTATGGGCCGATTGCCGCGGGGGCTTTGTCGGTTGAAATTTTGCGCCGTAATACTACCTGTTCGAGAATTGAGTCGGGGTCTACAAATGCCATGATGATACCCTACTTCCACATGGGCGAATATCTGTCGAGGCGGGCATATTTCGCGGTGTCTCCGAGGTCTTCCTCAATCCTGAGAAGCTGATTGTATTTCGCGATTCTGTCGGTGCGTGCAACGCTTCCCGTCTTAATCTGTCCTGCGCGAGTCGCAACCGCCAAATCAGCAATGAACGTGTCAGCCGTCTCACCCGAACGATGAGACACAACAGCCGCGTAACCTGCCTCGCCTGCCATGCGGATAACCTGAAGAGTCTCGCTCACTGTGCCTATCTGATTCAGCTTCACGAGTACTGCATTTGCTACGCCCTCAGCGATTCCCTTTGCGAGGATTTTCGGGTTTGTTACGAACAAATCATCGCCGACAAGCTGAATTTTCTTGCCGAGTGAAGCTGTCAGAGCCGCCCAGCCCTCCCAGTCATCTTCAGCGCAGCCGTCCTCAATCGAGATTACCGGGTAATTGCTCGTGAGATCCTCATACATTTTCACAAGCTCGCCGGAAGTGTACTCAGCTCCGCCGCTCTTGCTGAAAACGTACTTGTTTTTCTCCGGCACGAAAAATTCTGACGATGCTACGTCAAGCGCAAAGCTCACATCATCGCCCGGCCTGTATCCGGCTTTGTTCACGGCCTCCATGAGAAGGTCAAGTGCTTCCCGGTTGTCTTTGAGGTTGGGAGCGAATCCGCCCTCATCGCCGACACCTGTCGAATATCCCCGCGCCTTTGTGCAGCCTTTGAGAGCGTGATAGACTTCCGCGCCCATCCTGAGAGCCTCAGCGAATGACTCCGCGTTGTGAGGGACAATCATAAACTCCTGGAAGTCGACAGTTGAGTCAGCGTGTGCGCCTCCGTTGATGACGTTCATCATAGGAGTCGGGAGAAGACCTCCGCCGATTCCGCCGAGCCATGAATACAGCGGCAGGCCGTGAGACTCAGCCGCGGCCCGGGCGTTTGCCATTGACACGCCGAGAATTGCATTTGCGCCGAGCTTTGATTTCCCCTCTGTGCCGTCAAGAGCGATCATTGCGCGGTCTAATGCTCCCTGATCGTCTGCGTCCATTCCGAGAATTTCGGGGGCGATTTTCTCGTTCACGTTCTCTACTGCGTGCTGTACGCCTTTGCCGTTGTAGCGGGCTTCCTTGTCGCGAAGCTCTAATGCCTCGTGGACTCCCGTTGATGCTCCCGAAGGAACCGCGGCGCGTCCCATTGAGCCGTCTTCAAGGTAAACGTCAACTTCTACTGTGGGATTTCCTCTTGAGTCAAGAATCTCGCGGCCATGAATACCGATAATTGATGCCATGAAAAAATCTTCCTCCTGTGAAAAGTTTTTGATTATGCGCTAATTATAATTGGCAACCGAAAAAATGAAAACGGTTTTTCACGGGGCTGATATATAATTTGCCTGTCCCTAGTGCATATTCCATGCGGGCGAGTCTGTATCATCAATAACATTTCAGTAGCGTGATTTCATGAGAAAGTTTTTGCCGGCTTTGCTGACCGTTATATTTTCAGCGGGCGTTTCATTTGCCGGAGTCCTCAATGTAGGAATACTAACCCAGCTCAATACGACAAGATCTGTCGTCAAAGCGGGCTGATGTCGTTTTCTGCTTCAGGGTCTACAAATGGGACGGGAGTCAGCCAGACTTGCCTGAAGGAATCATAGTGTCAGATTCCTATTTTGACTGGACGAAATATTTGCACATACGCAAGAAATAACATGACGGGAAAATTTTTGCGGCCGGAGAATTTTACCCTCTGACCGCAATTTTTTCTGACTGCTACATCTTTTCGAGAGCCTTCACCGCAAGGCCAACAGCGTCCCCCCTCGTAATATCGCCTTCAGGGAGCGCGAAATCTTCCCCGGTCAATTCCTTCACACGCGCCGTGATATTCGCTCTGTCGTCAGCCGTCATAATGTCATCGGCACCGAACCGCCCTTTGTCTTTTCCCTCTGAGATTCTTTTTGCGACTTCGGGATTATCGAGTGAAAATGTTATGTCATAGCCGACATCATACGACACCATATCGGGATAACCTTTCGGGGAAAGCAGCCTGTAAAGGTTAGCGAGCTGAATATCAGCGTAGTGCCTGCTTCCCGGCTGAACGTCAGAATACATGCACAGCGAGAGATTCACGCCCGACTTCAGAAGCGCGGACTGTACATGAATGGCCTTCACGCTGCGGGGCTGTATGTTCTTCTTCACAGCAACTGCCGCCAATGCTCCCGCCGCCTGTCCCGTCATCATGGTAATAGGCTGAAGCCTCAAAGCACCCGAAACAAGCCGGGACATCGATAAATTTTTCTCCGCGAAAATAAGCCCGTCAACATTCCGCGAAATCAAAATATTCATAGGCACCTGAAAATTTCCGTGCGGCCTGTGCTGTTCGATGTGTATCTGCTTTTCGCCCAAGTCTGACTCCATGTCCGCGTCAATGTCTGTGTGATGAAGATCGAGATGATAGCAGCCGATTGCTATTGCGTCTTGAAACTCGTGATTATTCCCGCCGTCCTTGTAGCTTAATGAGTTCTCGAAAAGCTCGCGTGAAGTCAGCGTATTCTCAGCGACTCCCCTGCGGGACTCCCTGACGTAAGGCACAGGAGGAAGATGACGCGCTATAACCTGCCACTCCTCCGGGAGAGACTTTGCGGCCTCTTGAAGTTCGCCGTATTCGTTCTCGTCAACTGACCATGACTCGCCCAGTTCGTTCTGAATGTAGTAAATGAAGTGTAATGTCTTGATTAATGCGTCGCGTTCGAGTCGTGAGCGCAAATTTCTGTCCTCAAGATATGAGACCGGGAGGCCGTAAAATTCGCCGAGTTTCTGCTGACCGGGGAAATCATTGCCCCAGTTGACCGAGCATTTTGTGATGTTCGGCCAGTTCACCGGGTTAGCGTCAAAATTTCCGGGCGCGAATGAGTCAGGAAGCCCCCTGTAAACATTGTGAGTTATGAAATCCACAGGGAGCTTTACGGGATATTGCCCTTTGAACGTGAAGCCGTCTTTTGTTACGTAATTCTCGTAGTTGACTCTGGCCGCGTCGTAGCCGGGAAGGGGTGATTTCGGCCTGAGATGATCCGGGACTCCGCCGGGGTATTTTCGGATTACGGCTGTCCATGTGATGTCCTGAATCATAGCGCGGGGATTTATGGCGGGTGTGATGGAATTTCCCGCTCTGTAGTCTGCGCCTGCGAGGGGAAGAATGTCGCCGTATTCTGTCGCGTCAATGATAATCTTGCAGGTGATATTCTTCATGCCCTGCGGCGTTCTGATGATTGCGCTGTTGACACGGGGAAGCCCGCTGAGGTCGTTTCCGCTGACGGAGATAACCTGCTCTTTTCCGACTGCGACAATTTCGGAGTTATATATGATGTCGGGAGCGTCCTCGCCGCGTGCCATTTCCTGAAGTATTCTGCGCCCTATGTGAGGCTCAAAGGCTAAATTTCTCGGATCCCAGTAGCTTGTTCCGATGGATTTTCCGCGAGCCGAATAATATTCCTCAACGCGTGAAATGAAGTCGGCGTAAATTCCGCTCTGCTGTGCTGAAAGGTCATCCATGTTCGAGACTCCCGCCGCTATCGCCTGCCCGCCTAACATCCCGGACGGCTCAACTACAAGAACATCGGTTCCCATTGAGGCCGCCTGAATTGCCGCGGAGATTCCTCCCGTGCCTGCTCCGGCTATGATTATGTCGTAGTTGTCTTTGAGGTCAAGCGCGTTTGCCGGTGAAAGAGTGAGCGAGAATATCAGAATGAGAAAGGTTAATCGCTTCATGAAATTGTCCTCCTGTTTGTGATTTACGCCATGGATTTTATCAGAAACGCAAGAATAATATCTCACGGCTTCCCGGTAAAGCGGCTCTTTCTCCCGGTGCCGTCAGTGCCAAATTTCTTGTCAAGCGCGTAATCGTCCCCCGGCCGGGAAAAATATCCGTCTCTCACCGTCTCAGGCTCTCCCATCGTTAGCAGTTCGCCCGCTTTCACGAACGTATAGCCGTCAGCCTCAAGAATATTCACGGTCTCGCGCAATAAATTCACCGTTCCTTTAGGGACTAAGTTCGCGTGAAAAAGGAGAATGCTCCCCGGCTTTGTCATGGCCGCGACTTTTTTCGCGTTACGTTTTGCCCGCCTCATGTCGGAATTGTCGCCTGACTCGGCGGCTACATCCCATTGAATCACACGGAGGCCAAGCCCCGCGATTACCTTCAATGCCCGTTGATTATTCCTGCCGTAGGGAAGCCTGAAGAGTGTCGGCACAACGGGAATATCATCAACGCCGGACTCCTCGCGCAGTAATTCGTACTGAGCCTGAGTCCAAAGAATTTGAGCCTTCAAGCCTTCCTCCGACAATAACGCGCAGTTTCCGTGACTCCAGTTGTGATTGCCTATCTCGAATAATTTTCCCTCCTTCATGATTTCTTTCACACGCCGGGAATGAGTCCTCATCCATTTTCCGCCCATGAAGAGAGTCGCGGGGATTCCTTTCTCGCGCAGGAAGCCCAATGCGGCCATGTCGCACCCTGCTGTTGACGTGTCAAGCTCGCACATGTCGAACGTAATCGCAACAGCCTTCACGCCTTCAGGGAGTCTCACGCGGCGTATGACTCCCTCGTCATGACTCAGCTGTGATAATTCGTGCATGGGCGATAATCTTTCGGGGGGGTTGCTGTTGTTCGGAACTGCCCGGCGGAAATCGGCACTTGTGATTCTCCAGTCATCATTTGCTGAAGCTGTTACAGTCATCAGGCACAGGGACAATAATATTAACGCTCTCTTCATTTCGGGAATGCCTCCTTTGAAGTATAATCATTCTCAATCACAATCCATAATAATTTACACGAGGTGAAGACATTATGCCAATGCCCGGTGCTCAGGAAATAAGGAAGCCATTGCTTGAGGCGTTCAGGGGGGAGGCTCCCCGGTCTTTCGTAATCGGTGAAATCCTTGAGCTTATTGCGGAGTATTTCAGCATAAATCTTAACGACCTTTCATCGAGCGACAAAAGTATACTCAGGAGCGGAATCAACGAGGCAATATCAGACCTAAAGAGACATAAATATATCTATAACCCTTCAGGAAGCACCTACATGATAACGAATGCCGGAAGAGAAATTCTTGAAGACAACCCCGGAATTATCACCGATGAATATCTGAAAGCGCACAGGAAAAAGCCAATAACAAAGGCTGTTGAAGCCCCTGAAATTATGCCGTCTTCTGTTAATGCGCCTGATATGCCCGGAGATTTGCCGCTGCCTGTTCTTGACACCGATACGGAGATTATGCCCGCTGTTGACGCTGACACAGCCCCGGAAGAATTGCCTGCTGTTGACGCTGATACACTCCCGGAAGAATTACCCGCCGTTGACCCTGATACACTCCCGGAGGATTCGCCCGCCGTTGACCCTGATACACTCCCGGAAGAATTGCCTGCTGTTGACCCTGACACACTCCCGGAGGAATTGCCCCCTGTTGACCCTGACACACTCCCGGAGGATTTACCTGCTGTTGACGCTGAGACAGTCCCGGAGGAATTGCCCCCTGTTGACCCTGACACACTCCCGGAGGATTCGCCTGCTGTTGAGCCTGAGACACTCCCGGAAGAATTGCCTGCCGTTGACCCTGACACACTCCCGGAAGAATTGCCCGCTGTTGACGCTGATACACTCAGGGAGGAATTGCCCGCTGTTGACGCTGATACACTCCCGGAGGAATTGCCTGCCGTTGACCCTGACACACTCCCGGAAGATTCGCCTGCTGTTGAACCTGATACAGTCCCGGAAGATTTACCTGCTGTTGAACCTGATACAGTCCCGGAGGAATTGCCCCCCGTTGAACCTGATACAGTCCCGGAAGATTCGCCCGTTATCGATACGCCCGAACCTGAAGCGAATATTGAGACATGGCCGGAACAGTCCCAAGAAACAGAAGAACATACCCCGGACATTATGCCTGATGAGCCGGAAGAAATTTTAGACACGGAAGAAGTGCAGACTGACACAATGCCAGAAGATTTATTATCACCAGTACCAGAAGAAGCACACGATGATATTGCCCTCACTGAAACAGAGACAGCACCAGCCCCGGAGCCTGAGCCGGAAGAATCCCCGTATGACCCCGGACTAATTGCCGCGGCCATGTCATCAGACAGCATTGACGACGTTATAGCCCGCCACAATTCCGAGCTTGCAGAAAGCCTCCTCATGAAAGTAGCCGGACTCCCGTCAGACCGTTTCGAGATGCTTGTGATTGACCTGCTGTCGAAAATGGGATATTTCGCCTTCCAGACAGCACGCTACACCACAGAGTCAGCCGGAAGCGACCTCATTCACGGCGTAATCCTCGACAACAAGACCGGCGCGAACATCTACATACAGGCCCGCAAGCTCTCACCTGGAAGGACTGTAGGGAAAGCCGACATTCAGGAATTTATTGACGAGCTTTCAGACAAGGGCGGGAAGGGAATTTTTGCCACAACCGCTAATTTCTCCGAGAACGCCAAAATCCTGGCCAATGACGAAAGACTCATGCTCATTGACGGTAACCGCCTCGCGAATCTCATGATAGCTAACAATTTCTGCGTGAATATCGAGAAAGTCTACGAGATTAAAGCCATTGACGCGGAGTCATTCAGCGAATACGAATGAGAATATATCTGCTCACTATGGGCTGTGCGAAAAACACCGCCGACTCCGAACACCTGAAGGCCGTCCTAGAATCTTGCGGCCATTCCGTAACAGATGACATTGATTCCTCAGAGTGCGCGGTCATCAACACATGCGGATTCATTCAAGACGCTGTGAAGGAAAACATTGACGCGATATTAGACCTTGAAGCCCTCAAGAATGACGGAAAGATTAAGACTCTCATTGTGGCTGGGTGTCTCGTCAACCGCTACGAGAAAGAATTACGGCAGGAATTTTCCGGAACTGTTGACTTTTTCGCCCGCTCTGAAGAGTGGAGCAAGATTGCTGAATTTCTCGGAGGCCGGGCAGAATCGAACTGTCCCCCCGTGCCTGTCAGCAAGAATTATTACTCCCGTTACCTGAAAATCTCCGAGGGCTGCAATACTTTGTGTTCATACTGCGCTATACCGATGATACGCGGAAGGTTACGCAGTGTACCGTTGGAGCGCGTTGTTGATGAGGCTGTAATTATGTGCGCGGCAGGTGCTAGGGAACTTTGCCTTGTCGGGCAGGATTTGACGGTTTACGGGCAGGATTTTGCTTACGGGACTAACTTGCAGACACTAATACGCGCCCTGAATGACGCTGTTCCGGCGGGGACATGGATACGGTTACTGTACCTTCACCCTAACAGAGTCAGCGAGGCATTAATTGATTTCCTCATGACACAGGACAAAGTATTACACTATCTCGACATACCCATTCAGCACTCAGACCCGCGAATATTATCCCTCATGAATCGGCCATGCCCTGAAGGACACATGCACAGGATTTTCACGTATATACGCGAGCTTGATCCGTTATTTTCCCTCCGCACAACAATAATGACGGGCTTCCCCGGTGAGACGGCTGAAAGTTTTGGCGGACTGATGGACTTTGTGAGCGAGATTGAGTTTGACCGACTCGGAGCGTTCATATATTCCCCTGAAGAAGGCACAAAGGCCGCGAGTTTTCCCGGAAGAGTCCCAAAGAAGACCGCTGAGTCCCGTTATAACAGGCTAATGAATCTTCAGGCGGAAATCTCACAGGAGCGCGGGGAATTATTCATAGGGCAAAAACTTGATGTGATGATTGAGGAAATCGACACTGAGTCGGGCGAAATCTGGGGAAGGTCATACCGCGATGCGCCGGAAGTTGACGGACTCGTTTGCGCTGAGGGCGTGAGGGGCGTTAAGGCAGGAGATATTATCCGTGCGGAAATTCACGACTGCGCGGATAATGATTTATTCGGGAAGGTGATATAAATGCTTACGATAAATTTATCGGGAAGGATTGACGCGGAAAACGCCGGAATCGCTGAGAAAGAAATTTCTTCACAGCTCGCGAAATTTCCGGGTGAGACTCCCATTTTTGACGCTCAGAATCTCAGCTACATATCAAGCGCGGGCCTCCGTACTCTTCTGAAGTTCCGCAAACTTTTCGGCGTGAAACTCAGCGTGATTAATGCCTCCGATGATGTCTATAACATTTTCGAGGTTACCGGCTTCACCGAGCTGTTCAGCGTCCGCAAAAAGCTCCGCGAAATTTCCGTTGAAGGCTGTCCCGTGATAGGCGAGGGACATTTTTCCGTAGTCTACAGGCTTGACTCTGATACAGTCGCAAAAGTGTTCAGCAAATTTCCGACAACGCTTGACGCAATCGAGGCCGGGCAGAAGTCAGCGCGTGAGGCATTCATACGCGGCATTCCCACGGCGATAACATACGATGTTGTGAGGGCGGGCGAATATTACGGAGCTGTCTACGAAATGGCCGGGGCTGAGACGTTAGCGGAGGCAGTCAGAAAGAATCCCTCACGGCTTGACGAACTCAGCGAGAAGGCCGGAAGAGTCCTGCGTGAGATTCACCGCGCTGAATTTGAGCCGGGGACTTTCCCTGACGCTGTAGAAATTTGGCGGAATGCTGCTGAAACTATCTACGAGCATGAAGCAATTTCCCTCGCTGAACGGGATATGCTCAACGCGATTTTTGACCGCATACCAGTCCGCAACACGTTCATACACAACGACTATCACCCGAAAAATATTATGCTTCAGGGCGATGAGTTAATGCTGATTGACATTGCCGAGTCCGCGCTGGGTTACCCTGCGGTTGATTTTGCCTCGCTGTATTTCCTAGCGGTTGACGTTGCGCCCATGATGAAACGCGCAGGAATATCTTTGACGGACATAATCGGACTCCCTGATGACATGGCTATGGGATTCTGGAACGGAGTCCTGCGGGGGTATTTCGGGACAGATGATGACGCTAAACTTCAGGAATACACGCGGGCTTTCGGGGATTATTCCGTGATACGGGCGGTTACGTCTATGGCAAGGCGCGTTAATGAGCCTAATTTTGCACGGGTAAAAATGGGAATGTCTCCTTTCATTGAGAGGATACCGAAAGTTTTTGACAGCCTCAAGCCGATAGAAGGGATTTGATATTATGAGCATGAAAAATTATCCGTGGTATGTATGGATTGCGAGCGTTTTCGGGCTGGGCTTCATTCCGTCAGGTATGCCCGGCACTGTCAGTTCTGCGTTTGCCTGCGCCGTGAGAGTTTTTGCTGACGTTCCTTTGTGGGCAATAATCGCAGTCTCAGCAATAGGAGTCTACGTTACGGGGAAATCAGAGACATACTTCAACAAGAAAGATCCGAGCTTCCTGAATATCGATGAGCTTCCCGGAATGTGGCTGACTATATACGCACTTCCGCAGGGCTTCATCATACCGGGCTTTTTCCTTTTCCGGCTGATAGACATTCTCAAGCCCTGGCCGGTCTGCGCGATGGAGAAACTTCCGGGGGGCTGGGGAATAATGGCGGATGACATTCTCGGCGGCATTCTCGGAAACGTAATACTTCAGGGCTTCAACGCATATTTTTACCATGCGGGATGGATTTATGCGCTCATAAATTAGTACTGCCCTAAAAATTTCGTGATATAATCTGACCAGTTAGCACCCTTTCTTTTGGGGAGAGGGTGTTTTTTTGTTTGACAGATCACCCCTCCTCTGTTGTAAAATATCCGAAAATCATTATAGGAGGCGGGTTTTCATGGACGCACAAGTAGGAAATGAAATCGAAAGAATCATGACGGAACTCAAAAATGACGCACCCGACTTAGTGGGGATAGGTTATGCCGGAGGAATACTCGCCGGGGGAATGGCTGCGGGAGTCGGAGTTCTTGGAGTTCTTGCTGCTGCTCCCCTTGCGCTGGTGGGGTGGGGCGGTTATGCTCTCGCAAAGAAACGCAAAAAAGCTCGTATGCTGTCCGCTCTGAACGTTGCAATCGAGAAACTCTACGCTATACAGGAACGACTCAAGGATAACGCAGAACATTTCCGAGAAGAATTAGGAGCGTTGACTTCACTTGTTGAGAAACTGAAAACGAAAAGAAGCCAGATTTAATGTTCAGCAAACAAATCAAGGCCGTGAAACATATTCAGAACATGGCCGGAGAAACTGAAGCTATACATGATGAAATTGACAGGGGCATCGAGGACTTGAAGAGGTCTTTGATGTCCCTTGATGCATTTGATGAGGGAGAATATCAATCAGCCTTAGAGCATGAGAGAAATATTCCGCGCAAAGCAATACCGCTCGAAAGAAAATCATTCACCGAAATTTCACGCGAGGCAGAACAGAGCATACAGCATAACGTAACACTAAATGACATTCTCACACGCGAAGACAAAGAAGAAGTGAACGCACGAATCGCCCGACATATTGAGGAGTTCAACAGGGAGTATTCTCTTGATGGATGGGATTATGCGATTGCAGGCACTTGCGGACTTGTCGCGGGAATGCTTGATATTTTGTGCGTGAAATCCCCCGTAAGATCTACAGCAACGAATTTCAACACACCTCTTGACGGCATATTTAACCGTGCTGTTCAGGAAGCCTTCAACAGAATATTGCCCCCCGATTTGAGTCATAAACTGAGTGAAAGTTTCAGGATTGGTTCAGCTGATACAAGCATGAAGGGAAGACTCTCATCATTTTCCGGCAAGTTAAGCCCCTATAATCACCGCTTGAAGGAACTATCACATGACCCCATACTCGGCTTTTTCTTTGGAGTCTATGACATGATGAATAATTCCTGCACAATCATAGACAACGGAAAAATTACAACGTATAAATCTCTACAGCCCAATGATTTTGGGGAAAATATATTTTACGCTGTAGGGAGAATATTCGGTCATCTTGCGTCAGACATTAACGCCCCGTCAGCATCAGGCAACAGGGGAATGGGACTTCCTGCTCCGTTCATGGGATTACTGTCAATGCTACGAGGGGTAAATATCAATGGTGAAAGTGTCGGGTCAAACATTGAGTATATGTACCTCAGCGGCTATGACATGAGGCAATTCACAGTCTCATCTGTACCAGTGGCAATAATGGAGATTCTTTTGCGTGCCTTATGGGTGATTAAGGGAGTGAGCATTGAAGGTAAAAATTTCTGGCAGGCATTATCTCAGACATTGCCGGGGAAATTGCATAAGAAATTCCGTATCATGATGGCAGCTTCATACGGGGTATTATGCGCGTTTAACGCCGGAAAAATTTACGTAACGCACAATATACTTGATGTAAATTATGCTGCGTGGATGGGGTTAATCTGGAATGGATTTCACGCTCTGAAATGGGCATTGCTGGATAAACATTTCATGCTGTGGAAGAGTCTTGAGCGTAAAGAATTAGCACGTCTCGAAAATACAGTGAACGAACTCGATAAACTCGAACATGACGCAGAACTTCTGCCCATATAGCAAAACTCACAGCCCCATGTGCTAGAATCCTTCAATCCCAACAAAAAAGGAATTGAGACAATGAAAAGCGCGGTATTAGCGGCAATAGGCGATGAGTTATTGAGCGGTGCGAGGCTTGAGAGAAACGCTCACTTCATGGCCGGGAAGTTTCACGAAAAAGGGATAGAAGTTAAGCGCATAGAAATAATTTCGGACGAGGAAGACGAGATCATTTCCCTTCTGTCGCGCTGGGCCGGGAAAACTGACATCCTCATAATTTCCGGGGGACTAGGGCCGACTCATGACGACAAGACACGGCAGGCAGTCGCAAAATATTTACATTGCGGACTCAAAGCAGACGACTCAGCGTATGACCGTGTATTAGCCCGCGTGAAGGGAGATTCACGGCGTTACGCATACACCGAGAGCGTGAGAGACCCGCAGGCCATGATCCCAGAGTCAGCCGAGACAGTCTACAACCCCGCCGGATTCGCGCTGGGCATGAAGTTTACGCGGGACGGCACAAAGGTTATAGCCTTGCCGGGAGTCCCGTTTGAGTATGAAGCGATGATTCGGCAGGAACTTCCCGAAATTTTCACGCATGACGAAAAGCGCACGGCCTCAGTGATAATTCTTGACACTCCCGAAATGATGATAGCAGGAAAAATCCCGGAAGTCATAAATCATACTGGGCTTCACGTATCAATATTGCCTGCGTTCCCTCAAGTCGAGCTGATTATACGCGGTGAGCCTGACACAGTAGCATGGGCTGAAACTTTCACCCGCTCAAAATTTGAGGGACTCGTTCTGCCGGAAGGGTCTCGTTCTCTTGCTGACGGTGTATTGATTGAGGCGCGGAAAAAGGGCGTTCACATTGCCTGCGCTGAGTCGTGTACGGGCGGGCTTGTGGGAGGAGCATTAACGGAGATTGCCGGAAGCTCTGATGTGTTTTACGGGTCAGCGGTAACATACAGCAACGAGTCAAAGTGCGAAATTTTGTGTGTGAAAGCTGAGACCCTCGCGAAATTCGGGGCAGTCAGCGGTGAATGCGCGTGTGAGATGGCAGAGGGGGCGCGGAGGATTTACGGAGCAGATTACGCGGTGAGCATCACGGGAATCGCCGGGCCTGACGGAGGGACAGACTCCAAGCCTGTAGGGACTGTGTATTTTGGCGTGGCCGGGGGTAACGGGACTCGCTCTGAGATGAGACACCTGCCGGGAAAACGTGAGGAAGTAAGGATGAGGGCGGTACGTTTTGCGCTTTCTGAACTGTGGAAGGAAATCCGAAAATAATCCGCGTCAAAATGCTGTATACTTATCCGGCAAAATCTCACACAAGAAAATCAAAGGAGTGATTATCCTGGCGAAAGCAGCAAAGAAGACAGGCCAGTCAACCCGCGAGCAGGTGCTTGAGGACGCAATCGGCGACATTCGCGGCAAGTTCGGAGACGGCGCGATAATGAAACTCGGAGACACCGCAAAAAAATCCGTTGAGGTCATATCAAGCGGGGTGCTTCCTCTCGATGTAGCGTTAGGCATCGGCGGCTACCCTAAAGGCAGAATCGTGGAGATATTCGGCCCTGAAGGTTCGGGAAAAACTACTATAGCATTGTGCGCGGTTGCAGAGGCTCAGAAAGCGGGAGGGATTGCGGCGTTCATTGACGCGGAACACGCGCTTGACCCAAGACTCGCGAAAACTCTAGGCGTTGACATCGAAAATTTGTACCTTGCCCAGCCCGACAGCGGAGAGCAGGCACTCTACATTCTGGATCAGATGGTCAGAACCGGTGCGGTTGATGTTGTTGTTGTGGACTCTGTCGCGGCACTCACTCCGCAGGCTGAGATTGACGGCAGAATAGGCGAGAGCCAGATGGGACTTCAGGCGCGGTTAATGTCGTACTCACTCCGGCGGCTTGCCTCGATAATCGCGAAAACTAACTGCATTGTGATATTCATAAACCAGCTCAGAGCGTTAATATCGACAGGCTACGGGCAGGGGCCGACAGAGACAACTACAGGAGGGCGCGCACTGAAATTTTATGCCTCAGTCCGTCTTGAAGTCCGCAGAGGAAAGAAGCTCGAAAAAAGTGATGTTACTATTGGCCATGAGCTATATTTGAAGGTCGTCAAGAACAAACTTGCCCCCCCTTTCAGGACAGCACATGCGAGTCTGATTTACGGGAAGGGGATTCCTGTCGGTGTTGCTGTTGTCGACATGGCTATAGATTACGGGGTAATAGGCCGCAAAGGGTCATGGGTTACGTACAAGGGCGAGACACTCGGACAGGGAAAGGAAGCCGTAGCAAAATTCCTCGCTGAGAATCCCGCGCTGCAGGACGAAATAATGAAGGGCATAATGCTCAAAGCCGGAGAGGGAATCGGATTCATTCCAGAGGCCGGAGAAGTCATGCGTACAGATGACGATGACGCGGCGATGGCTGAGGAAAAGAAATCCCCAGAAGACCCCGCCGCTGAAGGCGATGATGCTATTCTTGACATTGCTGACGGAGAGTCAGACTCCGAAAACGAATAAGCGCACAAAAAGACCTCCCGCAAAACTCAAACGGGAGGCCGATTTTTTTTTCACACGTTACTTGCTGAGAGCTTCCCCGCGTTTCACGTCCTTCCCGAACTCGGCGAACTCGATTAGCTTTCCTTCCTCTACAGGCTCAGTGATGACTATCATTGTTTGAGGAGAATAGCCCGCATTTTTCAGAACGTCCAAATCAACGCGCACAACAGGCTCTCCCGCTTTAACGTCATCGCCTTCCTTCTTCAGCAAGGTGAAGCCCTGCCCCTTCAAGTTCACTGTGTCGACTCCAATGTGAATCAATAGCCCGGTTCCGTCCGGCATTCTCATTCCGAAAGCGTGAGCCGTCGGGAAAATCATCTCTATAGTTCCGTTGACGGGAGCGCAGATTACGCCGTCTGAAGGCTCAATTGCTACAGTCTGTCCCATTGTCTGCTGTGAAAACATTGCGTCTTTCATTTCGTCAGGCCCGATAAATTTTCCATTAGCAAGCGCGACAATCACATTATCCGGCACAGATGGAATCACTTCCGGCCCGTGTAATTCCTCATCGGGAATCTTTCCTTTTTTCGCCCAAATATCATAGAGGACGTTACACGCAACCCACGCGCCAACAAACGCAATCACGACTCCGCCTATTACAGCGTGGGCAAGATTCATCATCGTATAGCCGAGCGCGGCGAGACTGTACAATGAACTGTGTAAGAGGAAAATACACAGGAGGTAAGCATAATGGAAGAAGCTAGACAGGAAAAACTCAAGATTAGCAACGACTTGCTCGATGCCATGCTCGTAGGGGTCAAAACTCAAGACGATTTATG
>JAFYBQ010000002.1 GCA_017540085.1 Synergistaceae bacterium
CATAAATCGTCTTGAGTTTTGACCCCTACGAGCATGGCATCGAGCAAGTCGTTGCTAATCTTGAGTTTTTCCTGTCTAGCTTCTTCCATTATGCTTACCTCCTGTGTATTTTCCTCTTACACAGTTCATTGTACAGTCTCGAAAAATCATCGTTCGAGCTTTAGCGGAATCATTCAGCAGCGGGGGCGGAAATTTTGACTCCCGCTTCAATCTCGCCGAGTTTCTCCTCAAAGCCGTATATTGTCGGGTCAATTGATTC
Organism: Synergistaceae bacterium; assembly: GCA_017540085.1. Taxonomy (NCBI): domain Bacteria; kingdom Thermotogati; phylum Synergistota; class Synergistia; order Synergistales; family Synergistaceae; species Synergistaceae bacterium. The sequence goes on from JAFYBQ010000002.1 coordinate 260, forward strand.
AACCGTCTTGTTCAGCTCGTCCATCAGCCTGAAACGCCGCGAGGCCGGGAGCTGATTGGCGAATCTCTTCACCTTCAGGAGTGCCTGCAAGTAATTCCGCTCATACTGAATCAGTAATTTCGCCGCCATTACCGCGCTGGGATTCCCCTCGTCAAGAAACAGCCGCGCCATCTCTAAATTCTCTTCTATCTCCATTTCGTCATACCATATTTCCGCAAGTATCTTCATGAAACGGGGACGGGCTGACCCTTTCACCATTCGTTTGGCCAGCGAGTTAATCTTACGCATTCCGAGTTTCAGCTCATTCATAACCGCGTCAATTTTCCGCGAGGGCAGCGAGTATTCAGCGATATATATTGCTTCGTCCTCAGTCAGAACCTGACCGCGCAATAATTTCCCGTAAGACGGACTCAGACGTATCACCGCAGGCTCGGAGGCTTTATCCATCAATTTGCGGAATATTACGCCCGTCTTGAACCGCCCGCACTCAAAGCCGGAGTCCTTGATGAACGTAACATAGCCGGGGTCAAAGAGTCCCTTCCTCCCTGCACGGCCTGACATCTGTAGAAATTCATTGCGTGTAATCGGCATGTAGTTGTAGTAGTTCACGAGCTGGGCAAAAATAACATACTGCGCCGGGAGATTCACGCCCAATGCAAGAGCGTTAGTCCCGCAGACAACATCAAGCAGCCTTTCACGGAACGCCGCTTCAACGAGTAATTTCTCTTTGGGCAGCATACTTCCGTGATATATTCCGACTCCCTTGTAGATTCCGGGCAGTGTCTTCTTGACCTCAAGAATTTTTGCGAGCTCGTCAATACGTTTCACGCTTTCAGGGGGGATTCTCTTGCGTGTCTGCGCTATCTGTCCGGCAAGGTCAACAACGCCCCGCTGTGAAAATAGGAACACTAACGCATCGTGAATCTCATGAATCTTCACGGGGTCATTCGGCTGAAATATAAGCTCGGTGATTCTCTTCCTGGCCTGGTGAATCACAAAATCCCGCCCGCAGATGTCAGACAGATATTTTCCCACGCTCTTGACTCCTCCGAGTGTCGCCGACATCACAAGTATCTGCGTTGAAGGGTCAGTGTTTCGTATGCCGTCAATGTACATTCTTGCGCGGCTTGAGTCTGTGAATATGTAGTGAAACTCGTCAACGATTAATTTCTGGCCGGGGATACGGGCGTATTTCATGGTATAAATTTCCTGAGTACAGCAGATTATAGGCGCGCCCTCGTTGCGCTTGAAGTCTCCTGTTTCGAGTCCCACGTCAAAACCCATCCGGCGAAGGTCTAAATATCTCTCGTTGCTTAGGGCTTTAATGGGTGCTGTGAAAATTATGCGTGAAGCGTCCGGGTTGGGATTGATTGAGCCGTCATTATTGAGGAGTCCCGCCCACAAGTATGCGACAAGAGTCTTCCCTGCTCCTGTCGGGGCTGATAACACCGCGCTGCTGTCCTTTATGTGAGAATATGCGCGTAACTGCCAGTCGTAAAATTTTGCGTCCAAAGCGTGAAATATACCTTTCATGAAATGGCGGGCAGACCGTAAGCCGGGTTCTGTATATGACGGCCATTTATCTGGGGGAAAAAAAGTTCCTCGCGGAATCCCTCAAGCGATCATTACCCTGAAGTAAGCGGGCCGCTTTCAACCTTCGCTATTTGATCTTGCTTCGGATGGGGCTTGCATAGCTCATGAATTGCTCCATGACTGGCGGGCTTTTACCCTTCGCCTTTTCACCGTTGCCGGAAAAATTCCCCGGCTGTGTATTTTCTGTTGCGCTTTCCCGCGGATTGCTCCGGCCTGCTGTTAGCAGACATCCTGCCCTGTGAAGCCCGGACTTTCCTCACCTGAAACGAGTCAGGCGCGGCCGTCTGGACTGCCCGTGAACGCTATTTTATCACCAAACTATGACAGCCTGAATATTTCCGCGAACATGTCTACAGCAGTCCCAAGAATATTATCATTGAAATCATAATTTGACGTGTGAATATCCGGGTAAGACTCGCCGTTGCCGATGTAGAATATCGCGCCCGGTATCATCTTTGTGTATATCCCGAAATCCTCCGAGGCCCGCAAAGGTTCGGCCATGTCGATGACGTGAAGCCCTAAAGATTTAGCGGCCTTCCCTACGCGCTGTACGCACTCGGAATCGCTTGAAGTGTCGGTGAAGTAGTCGCTGACTCTTTTCGTGAGGGTGAGTGAGTTTTCGGCGGCTGACTTTTCCGCAAGGGCTATGATTCCGTTGTAGGCTCGGCGCATTTCGGCTTCACGTTCGGCGCGGACTGTGATGGAAATCTCACCGATTCCCGGAGAAATCCCGAAATTTTTTCCCCCGACATTCACATTCACGACCGTGCATAACGCGCTTCCTTTAACGCCGTCAATCTCAGAGATAAAACGGGCTATAGCGTATGCGGGATTGAGTCCTTTCTCCGGCTCGCTTGCGTGTGAAGTCCTGCCCTCAAATGTCAGAGTGATTCCGGCTGAGGCGTACTGACAGACTCCCTCGCGGATTACTATGCTGTTTTCGGGGTAACCGCTCCAGTTGTGGAAGGCGTAAATACTGCTTATGCTTCTTTCGCGGAGGAGTGCTGAACATTCGCGTGCGCCCTGTCCGTTTTCCTCTGAGTGCTGGAAGATGAGATACACCGAGCGTTTTATGGGCAATGCTTCAAGCTCAAGAGCGAGTCCGCAGAGTGCCGCGGCGTGTCCGTCATGGCCGCATTTGTGGGAGGCTCCCGGGTTGAGTGAGGCATGTGGGATTGAGATAGACTCGTTCATGGGAAGAGCGTCCATATCTGCGCGGAATGCGGTTGCCTTTGTGCCTTCAACGTAGCGCGAGGCGTAAAACCATTTCCCGCAGTCGACAACAGCAAGCCGGGTATTGTTCTCGATGAAGGTCATCAATCGGCGTTTTGTGGCTGACTCATGGCCGGAAATTTCGGGGTATTGATGGAGTTCATGACGGAGAGAAATAATTTTCCGCAAATTTTCTTTGTTCACGTTTAACCACCTCGCCGCGAATGATAGCACTTAGGGAAAATGCCGGGCAAATGTCGCTGTGAGAAGGCATGAAAAAAGCCCCCGGCCTCCCCCCGCAATTTCTCATCACAAAGAAGCCCGGCCATCTATCACACGCGAGTCATCACAGCCCAATCACACCGAACATTATCACACCCGCAACCGCACTCAGCATTAACACTTTCGGGATTGAGACATGAAATTTCAGCAGGAGAATCAAATCTACAGCTCCCAATATCACAGAAGGCAAATGAATATTCCCGGCCTCCGCGTAATTCACCAGCACCAAATCAACAACAACTCCCGCTACCATTCCCACGCACGCAGGACGCACCCCCGTCATAATCTCGCCGAGCCTCTTGCTGTCCCGGAAACGGTCAAAGAACACCGCCGCAACCGCGCAAAGTGTGTATGTCGGACTCAATGCTCCCATGTTCGCCACGAACGCACCCAGAATCCCCGCCGCCCTCATCCCCGCGAACGTCGCGCAGTTCAGGCCGAGCGGGCCGGGAGTCATCTCCGCAATCGCTACAATGTCTGAGACTTCATGAGCCGTCATCCATCCGTGAGAGATCATTTCAGCCGAGATTAACGGAATCATTGACAGACCGCCGAAACTCGTAAAGCCGATTTTCACAAAGCTCCAGAATAATTCAAGCAGCAGCATTATGACTCCTCCTCTCGTACCATTCGCACATAATCAGCCCTAACACCGCCCCGATTACCACAAGCCACACGGGACTCATTCTCAGGAAGAAATACAGCCCGAACATCGCAAGCGCAATCACATAGCACGGCGGAAACTTGAACGCGCTCTTTATCATTCCCATTAACGCAGAGAGTATTACAGGTGCTACGGCTGTACGTATTCCCCTCATGGCCGACGCTACCCACAAATTATTCTGAAACGCCGTGTAAAAGCTCGTAATCAGTATCAATATTATCATCGGCACCGTAATCATTCCGAACATGCACGCGAGACCGCCTAAGAATCCCGCCATTCTGTGGCCGAAAAACATTGCGATATTTCCTATCATTGTGCCGGGAAGACTCCTGCCTATGCTAGTTATGTCTAGTAATTCCTCGTCCGTGATGACTTTTTCCCGGTTCACGTAAATTTCTTTCATCTGCGCTACTATGCTCCATCCTCCGCCGAATGTGAACGCCCCGAATTTCAGAAACTGCATGTAAAGTTTTATCAGCATGAAAATTTATTCCCCCTTCTGGTAACTGTATAATAATTGCAGGGACAAACAAAACGCAATAAGCTATCATAACGGAAAAATATTCAGGACAAAAAGGTGATTACAGTATGCATAATTTCATGTGGCACAATCCCACGGAGATAATTTTCGGAAAAGATACAGTGAAGGAACTCGCGCCCAGGCTCAAAGCTGACGGCGTTAAAGGGGTTCTTCTTGTGTTCGGCGGAAAAGGAACGTTCAAGAGCGGGGCATATGCTCAGGCAACAGACATGCTTAACGGCGCGGGAATATCATTCTCAGAAGTCAATGATGTGAAATCGAATCCCCTTATCGGCAAAGTACGCGAGGGAGTCGAACGTGTGAAAGCAGGCGGGATTGACGCAATTTTAGCGGTTGGAGGCGGGAGCGTTTTCGACACAGCAAAAGCTATAGCGGCGGGTGCTTGCTATTCGGGCGATGTCTGGGACTTCTTCACAAAGAAAGCGAAAATCACGAAAGCCGTACCCCTCTACGGAATATTAACCGCGTCAGCCTCATCAAGCGAAGCCAACAACATCGCAGTAGTCAGCAACCCGGAGTCAGAACTCAAGACATCAATCACAAGCCCTGCTATTTTCCCGAAAGTCTCAGTGATTGACCCGTCATTTCAGACTACATTGCCGGAGAAGCAGACGGTTTACGGCGGAGTCGACATAATCGCGCACATTCTCGAAAGAGTGCTTGACGGCGACGAGGAAAGCGAGCTTATTGACGAGCAGGGGTACGCCCTAATCCGCACAATGATGAGAGTGATACCCGACCTGATCGAGAACCCGAAAGATTACGACCTCAGAGCAGAATACGCGATGGCCGGGATGATGGCGCACAACGGATTTCTGTCGATGGGTCGCGAAACACGCGGCGATTTCTCGTCCCACAGGCTGGGGCATTCCCTGAGCGCGTTATTCGGGGCGGCTCACGGCGCGACTCTTGCGGTGGTAATGCCGGCGTGGGCAAGGTATTTGTATGAGGATAACCCTGTTCCTTTCGCGAGGCTTGGAGAAGGTGTGTTTGACATTTTTGACGGGACGGACGAGGAAAAAGCACTTGAGGCAATCGAGTCGCTTGAGGAATTTTTCCGGGACATCAACGCGCCCACGACACTGCGCGAACTCGGCATTAAGGAAGATGACATAGAGAGAATCGCGGAGAACGCTTCACGCGGGGAATCATTCGGCGTTCTCTCGACGCTTGAGCCGGAAGACGTGCTAGAGATCTACAAGCTGGCCTACTAGGCTTCCGAGTCCCCTGCGCTTTTATGGCCGGGGGATTCTTTTCTGCCTTTTGTGAGGAACAGCCAGCCCTGCCACATTCCGAACGCCGCTACAGCCGGGAGGGCGCACAGCGATACAAGTAACGGCCATCCATTTTCCGCAAGCCAGTTCGACAGCCAAACGCCTAAGAACGCATACCCCGCCACGACAAGCCCCGCCGACAGCACCCGCCCGAAAATTATCACATCATGAAGTCCGTTAATCTTCACGCCGAATCACTCCCAGAAAAATTTTGTCCCTGCTAAACCCACACGGCGCGGGAACATGGCCGGGCATTTCTTCACCTTCTGCCACGTCAATATACATCTCGATGAGTCATCACCGCCGTAAAATTTTGCTGACGGCTCAGACAGTCCGAGAATGTGCCATTTTTTGTTGACCGCAGAAATTTCGTCATTCACTTTTTCGCCTTTGAACGTGAGAATCTTCCCGCCGATTTTCACGAGGGGCGACAATAATTCCGCCGTAACTCCCGCTGACGATAAAGCACGCGCCCCGGCCATGTCGAAAATTTCACGGTGATTTTTCGCGTAATCCTCGCTTCTTTCACAGACAAATTCAGCGTTATGAATCTCTAACTCGTCAATAATTTCCTTCACGGCCTCGCATTTTTTCTTCACGCTGTCGAGAAGTGTTACGCGCAAATCGGGACGATAAACAGCCCACACGATTCCGGGGAGTCCTCCTCCGCTGCCTACGTCAATGACATGTCCTTTTTCCGGCAGAAATTCGAGCGAGGGCAGGCAGTCTTCAACCTGAAGCGCGAATATCTCATCAGTTCCCCTTGTGCCTGTGAGCCTTGCGCGTGTGCATGACGCGAGTAACTCGGCGTATCTATACAGTGTGGATCTTTGCGGGTTCATAGCGGTCTTCCTGCGGGCGTTTGCTGACGGGGTAACCTACCGGGATTAACATGAACGGCCTGAAATTTTCCGGGAGCTTCAAGACTTCCGCAACGTGCTTCATCGGGGCTTCAAGCGGGGCAATTCCGAGCATTACCGCGCCGAGTCCGAGATATTCAGCCTCAATCAGTATATTTTCCGCGCATATGGCCATGTCAATCTCTACCATCATGGGAGCGGGAAGATCATTCGTCCTGTAGCAGGGGACAATAACAACGGGTGCATTTTTCGCTGGGGTTGCGTAGGGCGTGGCCTGTGAGAGTTTCGCGTTGATTTCGGGGTCATCGCTCACCCAGAACTCCCAGGGCTGCTGGTTGACTGCTGACGGTGCCGCCATTGCCGCACGCAGTATCTTGATGATATATTTGCTGTCTACTTTGTCGGCGGTGAACTGTCTTGTGCTTGTGCGTGTGAATATCGCGGAGGGTAACTGCTGCTTGATTTTCGTCCATGCTGATTCGAGGTATGGCCGAATCATTCCTATCATATTTTCGGCATTGCTTATCTGCCCGGACGCTTTATCATGCGGCGTTGTGTAGAAATTTTTGTAGTCTGCGCACTCCCTCTGCTTTGAAGCCTCCGTAATCATGTCTGAAATTTCGCGGCTGAATATACCCGTCTTGACATAGTGATGATTGAAGTATGATATTACGCCTGAATGCTTGCCCGACTCAAAACCATCAAGAGCAGTAACCGACAGCATAGCATAGAATACAGCGTAATATGACCTGTTTGCGGATGAGTCTGTGTCGCCGTCCTCAAGCAATGAATTTGCAGCGCGGAGAAACTTTAACGCCTTCTCGTACCTGTACTGCGACAATGCTAAACGGATTCTTTCGTCCATAATGTTATCCCTTCCCTTTCTATGTTCTTGTAGAATGGCAGTTCATATTTATACCTGCTGAAGTGGTTTTCCTCAATGTCGATAACTGACAGCACTGTGTCATATTTCAAGTCAAGCTCCGTAACAGCCCGCGTTAATTTCTTGTCGGTATTCCTGTCAAGCTCCCCGCGTATAACCATCGCAATATCAACATCAGACTCCCACGTGTTATCGCCCCTCGCCACAGACCCGTAAAGTATTATCCTCACAGCGTCATCACCAATCACCGACAATATAGCCCTCACAATGTCGTCAAACATTTCTTTGTCGTCAAGAGTTTTTCTCGCGGGAAAATCCATCGCCTATATCACTCCTTTTGTCGACGGAATCGCCCCGCCTAACTCCGGATTTATTCTCACAGCCTGCGAAATGCTCCGGGCCGCTGACTTGAACGCGCATTCTATTATGTGGTGTGCGTTCCTCCCTGATAGCTGCCTGAAGTGCAGTGTGCAGAGCGAATTTCCCGCGAACGCCTGCCAGAATTCCCCGGCTAATTCCGTGTCGAAATCCCCGACTTTCTGCGCGTGAATCTCCATCTCCCACACAAGAAACGCACGCCCGGAAAAATCTACAGCCGTCATCACTAAAGCCTCGTCCATCGGCAGAATCATATTTCCGTAGCGGTTAATGCCTCTCTTATCGCCGATAGCCTCACGAAACGCAAGCCCTAAGCATATTCCGACATCCTCGACAGTGTGATGATAATCAACGTCATAATCCCCCCTGCATTTCACAGACAGGTCAAACCGGCCATGAGAGGCGAAAAGCGTCAGCATATGATTCAGGAATCCGCACCCCGTATCAATCTCACTGTGTCCGCTTCCGTCAAGCTCAAGCGACAATGTTATGTCAGTCTCTTTTGTCGTCCGGGTGATGTTACTTTGTCTCATTCTCTGTAACTCCCTTCATGACCTCAAGAAATATCTGCATTTGTTCAGCCGTCCCGATTGTGATTCTGTTGTAGTCGGAAATTGCCGGGGGATTCGAGAAATGCCGAATCATTATGCGGTTCTTCTTGAGGGCGTTAAAGATATTTTCTCCGCTGATTGACTCGTGTTTTGCGAACAGGAAATTTGCTGACGAGTCAAGAACGTCAAAGCCCATTTCCTGAAGCCTTGTCCGTGTGTTGTCGCGAACCTTGCGGATGATGTCGATGTTTTTCCGCGTGTATTCCTCATCCTCAAGAGAACCGAGTCCCGCCGCCTGTGTCATCGCGTTAATGTTGTAGGGCGTTATTGTGTTCTTGATGTTGCGGATGTCCTGCGCGATTTCCGGGGAAGTCATGCACCATCCGAGACGCGCCCCGGCAAGCGACCGGGATTTAGAGAAAGTCCGGGAGATTATGAGGTTGTCATATTTTGGGAGGAGGGTTACCGCGCTTTGCCCGCCGAAATCTATATACGCCTCATCAATCACAGCGAGGCTTCCGGGATTCGATGTGATTATGGTCTCAATGTCATTCAGAGTCATGGCTAGTCCTGTCGGTGCGTTAGGGTTTGCGATGATGATGGTACGCCCGCGCATGTCCCTGTAATATGACGGGTCAACATGAAAATTCTTCAACGGCACTGTAACGCAGTCAACGCCGTAAAATTTCGCCAGTATCCTGTAGAATGAGTATGTGATATTCGGGAAAGCCGCGCCCTTTTCGCACAGTCCCATGAAAATGAAGCTGAGTATCTCGTCTGAGCCGTTCCCGAAAACTATCTGCGAGGGGTCAAGGCTGTACATCCCCGCGATTTTCCCGGCAAGCTCGGAGCAATCCGGGTCGGCGTAGTAGTTGAGTCCCTGCGCTGCCTCGTGGGAATATGCTATAGCTTTGGGCGACGGGGGGAAGGGGGACTCGTTTGTGTTGAGGCGTATATAGCCCTTCATGCTTTCGGCTTCATTGCTTGTGTCGTATGGAGTGAGTGATGAGAATTTTGTGTGAAGGAATCTGCTCATTGTTCGTAAATCCTTCCTAATGATGAAATTTTTGCGGTGATAATTATAGTTGACGGGGAAATTTTCTGCTATATTATCCCGTTACCACACATGAAAAGAGAGGCGGCCATGTACGTTATTGACGAGGTGAAAAATTCTTTCATTTGCGGCGATGCTCTTCAGGAGATGAAAAATTTTCCTGATGAATGTTTTGACTTGGCTGTTACTTCACCGCCGTACAACCTGAAAAACTCAACGGGAAACGGAATGAAGAACGGCACGGGCGGAAAATGGGCAGGAGCTGCGTTAGTAAACGGTTATGCAACTTATGATGACAATATGCCGTATGATAAATATTGCGAGTGGCAGAGAAATTGTCTTGCGGAAATGATGAGACTCATTAAGCCTGACGGAGCTATATTCTACAATCACAAGTGGCGTGTTCAGGGGGGACTCATACAGGACAGACGCGAAATAATTTCCGATTTCCCAGTGAGGCAGATAATAATCTGGAAACGCAAAGGGGGAATCAATTTCAACCCGGGCTACTTCCTCCCAACGTATGAAGTGATATACATGATAGCCAAGCCGGGCTTCAGGCTCGCGGACAAAGCAAACAGGCTCGGCGATGTCTGGGAGTTCCCGCAGGAAATGAAGAACAAGCACCCCGCGCCTTTTCCTGTTGCGCTCATCGAACGGATAATATCAAGCACGAACGCAAAAATAATTCTCGATCCCTTCATGGGAAGCGGCACTACAGCAGTAGCAGCTAAGAATCTCGGACGGGATTTTGTCGGCATAGAAATATCATCGGAATACTGCGAGATGTCAAAGGAGAGACTTGCATTATGTCAAACATCAGAAAATACACAAAGTCAACAATTATTGCTGCTCTGAAAGAAATACGTTCGCGGGGCTGGCTAAAGAGTCGCAGGAACGTTCACAATGACGGCGCAATAGGCAATACGCTTGAAGATCTGCTCGGCATAACGGAGAATAATTTACCGCTTCCGAATGCTGCTGAATGGGAGTTGAAGACGCAGAGAAGAAATACTACCGCATTGCTTACGCTGTTTCACCTTGAGCCATCACCGCGAGCACTTCACATAGCGGATTACCTTCTGGAAAATTTCGGCTGGCCTCACAAGCTCGCAGGGACAAAATACCCGGAAGGTGAAAAAAGTTTCCGGCAGACTCTCAGCTACAGAAATCCCACAAGCAGGGGCTTCTTTGTTGACATTGACGCAGACAATCAAAGAGTCATTGTGAGTTTTAATCCTTCAAGCATAGGCGGTGAGCTTTCAGACTGGCGGGGCTCCCTTCCACAATACGATAAAGACTACGTGCCTTACTGGGGATTTAATGACCTTTATCACAAAGCGGGCGTGAAACTCGGAAATTGCTTTTATGTTATCGCTGACGTTAAAGAGGACGGCGGAGAATATTTTTACAGATACTCGGACATAATGCAGCTGCAGGGATTTTCCCTCGATAATTTTCTGCGCGGTATAACGGAAGGCAACATACTCATAGATTTTGACGCACGCACAGGCCACAATCACGGCACGAAATTCCGAATCAGGCAGAACGCAATACCATCGCTGTATAACATAGTCCGCGATATTTAGTACTTCATGCTCTCACATGGCCGACCCCGGCAGGGTAGCGCAAGCAACGAAGAATTGACGCATTCAATTTTTGCGCTATGATTTTTCCATCCCACATGAAGAGAGATTACACAGACCATGCAATTAATCACAAGCCATCTCAATACGGATTTTGACTCACTGGCCAGCATGATAGCGATACAGAAATTATACCCGGAGGCCGTAATCTGTCCGCCCGGCTCATTCTCGCGGAAGGTTCGCGACTTCATGGCAAAGCAGGGACTCCCATTCGCCTCCCGTCTCACAAAGCCCAAGAAAATTCCCCTCGATGAGGTTACATTGATGGTAGTTGTTGACACCCGCGCACGCTCCCGCATTGGCCCGTTTGCGGCTCTCACGGGAAGGGCTGATGTTGATGTTCACGTCTACGACCATCACCCAGCGACAGCAGAGGACATCCCCGCGTCAAAACTCATGTATGAGCCAATCGGCGCGGCCTCGACAATGATACTTGAGCAGTTATTACTGAACCGCAAGGAGATTACCCCGGAAGAAGCTACGTTATTCGCCATTGGGATTTATGATGACACGGGCGCGTTCACGTATGAGTCGACAACGGAGCGCGATATTGCGGCGGTGAGCTATTTGCGCGAGCTTGGCGCGGATTTGTCCGGGGTACTTGCTCAGGTTGAGACGGGGATCCCATCGGAGGACAAGAAATTACTTGACACCCTCGCGGAAAACATCCGGGAGATTTATATCAACGGCGCAAAAGTCTGCCTCACTTGGGCTGAAACTGAGACATATGTAACGGGGCTTTCGGTTTTCGTCAACAGGCTGAAGGAATTTTCCGACTCCCACGTAACAATAGCTGTCGTCAAAAATGGAGGCAAGAAGACAAACATCATAGCCCGCAGCGTAGAAGGAGTCCTAAACGTCAAAGAGTTCCTCGCCCCCTACGGCGGAAGCGGACATTACCAGGCAGGAAGCGCGACTCTTGACGCACGTGATACACATGAGCTTTTAGCCGAAATCGAGTCCCGCCTCGCCGGGGAAATCGCTCCGATGATGAAGGTGTCCGACATAATGACATCGCCCGTCATAGCAGTCGGCACTGACGCTAAAGTTGATGAGGCTTACCGCACAATGCTGCGTTTCGGCGTTAAGTCCCTGCCGGTAGTGAGTGAGTCCGGGGAAGTCGCCGGAATGATGACGCGCAAAGACCTCGACAAGGCACACCTTCACGGACTCGACCGGGCTAACATCTCGGACTTCATGACGCAGGGAGTAATCAGCCTTTCAGCAGAGGCTTCTATTGATGAGGCTCACAGGATGATGGCGACATACGGATTCGAGAAAATGCCGGTTCTTGACAAAAACGGGAAAATCGCCGGGGCATTAACGCGGTCTACGCTCCTGCGGGCGTTATACCATTCGGGACAGTTCGCGGGCGAAAACAGCAAGCGCGACTCAGCCGGATTCCTGTGGGTCGAAAATGTTGCGCGATTGATGGAGGACTCGTTCAGCCTAAAGACGCTATCATTATTGCGGCGAGTAGGCACTAAGGCTCATGAGCTGGGAATGAGGGCTTACCTTGTCGGCGGGACTGTGCGCGATATTCTGATGGGCGTGAATAATACGGACATTGATATTTCTGTTGAAGGGGACGCGGAGAAGCTCGTAATGTCGTGGGACGAACCCGGCTGTAAGTCGACTCTTCACGGACGCTACAAGACCGGGACAATAACATTCCCGGACGGCGAGAAGGTAGACGTTGCCACAGCAAGACGCGAATTTTACGAATACGCCGCGGCGACTCCCACTGTGCAAAACAGCTCACTAAAGCAGGACTTGAGCCGCAGAGATTTCACCGTCAACGCAATGTCCATATCCCTCAGCGATGATGACTGGGGTACGCTCACCGACAATTACGGCGGGCGGGCTGACCTCAAAGACAGATTGCTGAAGATTCTCCATAACCTGAGCTTTGTTGAAGACCCGTCGAGAGTCCTGCGGGGCATAAGGTTAGAACAGCGGCTGAATATGCGCTTTGAGGACAACACAATGAGACTCCTAAAGAGTGCTGTGAAGGGTGGACTGCTTGAGCTTCTGTCAACAACAAGAATACGCACAGAGCTTGAGCTTGACGCAAAAGAGTCATGTTTCCGCAAAATCGTAATGCGTATGCAGGAGCTTGGAGTCTGGAACGCATTGTTCACAGGAATGTACGTAAGCCCGGCCGTATATCACCGCCTGCGAATCCTCGAACACTTCATGAAGCAGATGAGCTTTCACGGGATAAACTTCAAGGGAATGGAGTGGATAGTGAAAATGGCGGTAGTGTTCACGGACTCAAAGCCTGATGTGAGATTCTCAGCGATGGACAGAATGAACCTGAGTCCCAGCGAGCGCGAGAACCTCACAAAATGCTTCACACAGTGGCCGAACGTTGAGAAATTCTGCGCGGGCTACAAGACAATCAAGAACTCGGATGCGTATTTGTTCTTCAAAGATTACGGAGCTGTTCCCCTGCTTTACTGGCTGACATGCCTGAAAACACGCGAGGCCCGGCGGCTTGTCGTTGAACATCTCGAATTATGGATAGGGTACAAAGGCCAGCTTACGGGAAAAAATCTTCAGGCTATGGGCTTGAAGGGAAAAGAAATCGGCGAGGCATTAGCGCAGATAAAACTAGCGGTGATTGACCGTGAAATAAAGAGTCTTGAGGACGAAATACAGTACGTGCGGAAAAATATTCTCAGCGTTAAGGATAAATGAACGGCGTATAATGAATATTAATCTTCTTGTCTTTCATTGGCGGGAGATTTTTTTACAGGAGGCTGAAATATGGACATACAATATTTGCTGTGGCTTCAGGAATGGCGAAACGCCACAAACAACGCGCTGACTCCGTTCTTTGAGCAGCTCTCGCTTTTCGGCGTAAGGGATATACTTCTTCTGCCTGCGTTCGTCTACTGGTGCATAAGCAAACGCAGCGGGATGATGATATTCTTCTCGTACAAACTGAGTCAGACATTCAACGCAATCGTGAAACTTACGGCCTGCATATACCGCCCCTGGGTTCGCGACCCTAGAATCATTCCTGCGGGGGACGCGATAAAGACGGCGGGCGGATACTCGTTCCCAAGCGGACACACTATGATGTTCACGCCGATATACGGAGGAATCATAGCTGTAACAAAAAACTGGCTTGTTCGTATCGTCTGCCTTGCGCTGATTCTTGTTACGGCATTTTCGCGTAACTATCTCGGAGTCCATACCCCGCAGGATGTCATTGTAGGGACTCTTCTCGGAGTCTTGTCGATTTACATCGGGCATAAAGTTTTCGCATACTTGGACAGGCACCCGGAGAAGGACATTCATGTGATGATTTTTTCTGCGCTCATGGGAATATTGACGCTAGTATACATAACGTACAAGCCGTATCACGTAGATTACACCGCTGACGGGAAATTGCTCGTTGACCCGGTGGCAATGCAGGTTGACTCCTGGGGCGACGCTGGCGGATTCGCGTCATTCGCTCTTGCGTGGTTCATTGAGTCGCGGTTCGTGAAGTTCAAGCCGACCGGGATAAACGCAAAGGGAATAATTCTCTGCGTCATCGGAATGATTCCGCTTCACTGGCTTATATGGAACATCGGCGGAATAATGGCCGCTTATTTCGGGCCTCACTGGGGAAAACTCGCGGGGAAGAGTTGCATACTTCTCTACATGATAGCGGTATGGCCGATCGTGATAAAACTTTTCTCAGGAAAGAAAGAATAAATTTTCCCACGCTGTAAAACGTTCCCCCTTGTCATTTACAGGCAGGGGGGATTTGTTATAATTACCCGCGAAATTTCACACACACAAAGGAGAGAATCATTTTGGCGGACATAGTAACGTTAGTGATGGAGTCCCGTGAGAAGACGGGCAAGGGCGAAAACGGAAGAATACGCCGGGCGGGTTATGTACCCTGCGTAATGTACGGCCCGGAAATTTCCCCGAACATTATCGGCAAAGTGAACATGCGCGAGATTGAGAGGATACTTGCGGGAAGATGGGAGTCAACGCGCCTTAACGTGAAACTTCCTGACGGCCGCGAGGAACTCTGCATTATCCGCGAGGCTCAGAGGCACCCGCTCACGGATCAGCCGCTTCACATTGACTTCCTGCATCTTGTGAGAGGGCGCAAAATCACGGTTAATATTCCTGTCGAGGTAACTGGGCGCGATGACTCGCAGGGCGTGAAGGACGGCGGAGTTCTTGAGGCGATTCACGAGCTTGAAGTTGAGACTCTGCCCATGAGCATACCTGATGTGATTACGGTTGACGTTTCCGGGCTGAATATTGGCGACGCTATTCACGTTGCGGATCTGAAGCTCCCTGAGAATGTTACGGCACTTGCTGACCCTGAAGAGGTCGTAGCGATCGTAGTAACATCACGCGGAGTCGAGGACGCAGAGCCGGAGACAGAAGAGACAGCTGCGGCTGATGTTGAAGTAGTCGCAAAGGGCAAGGCCGCCAAGGAAGACGCAGAGCAGGAAGAAAAGAAGTAATCAGAAAATGAGACTCATAGCCGGCCTGGGTAATCCGGGAGAACAATACGCTTTCACCCGTCATAACATGGGCTGGCTATGCGCTGACTTTATCGCGGTGAATAACAATCTCGGAAAGCCCCGGCAAAATTTTCACGCTGAGTTCTGGAAATGGAATGACGTTATACTCCTCAAGCCCTTAACATTCATGAACTCAAGCGGAATTTCCGTAAGCGAGGCCGCAAATTTCTACAAGATAGATTTATCCGACATTCTGATAATTTATGATGATATGGCGTTACCGTTCGGGAAATTGAGACTCCGCGCTCAGGGTTCAGCGGGCGGGCATAACGGGCTAATATCAATTCTCGGCGCATTGGGTGATTTGCACGTTCCGAGACTGCGAATCGGAATCGGCAAAGCTCCCTCAAGCATGATAAATTACGTTCTCGGCCATTTTCCCCCTGACGAACGCGAGAAGCTCCCCGAAATTATTTCCCGCGCAGGTGAAGCCGTAACAGCTTGGCTCACTCACGACATACAGCGGGCTATGACAATCGTAAACGCAGGCAATACAGACGCATAAATTCAGACTCTTCACAACAAGTATTCCTGTATAATATTCTCACTAATTCCAATCACACAAAGACAACCGAATAACGGCAGACAGCTTCAAAGAAGGAGGCGTAATTTGCTATGCAGAATCGGCGCGAATCATCAAACGTATTGCTTAACACGGCATTGCAGGAATTTTACGGCGCGGCAGATGAGATGGGACTCAGCGAGCGTTTAATCACAGTGCTGAGTCATTCCGAGCGTATGATGAAAGTATCAATCCCGGTTGAAATGGATGACGGCTCCGTGAATGTCTATGACGGCTACAGGGTGCAGCACTCCACGGCATTAGGGCCGTCAAAAGGAGGCATCCGCTACGATTTGGGCGTTGACATGGACGAATGCGAAGCCCTCGCAATGCTCATGACGTGGAAATGTTCATTGGCCGGGATTCCCTACGGAGGCGGGAAGGGCGGAATATGCTGCGATCCCCTCACTATGTCGAGACGCGAGAAAGAGCAGCTCACACGGACATACGCCGCGAGAATTGAGCCGATATTAGGGCGATGGAGCGATGTCCCTGCGCCCGACATGAACACGGGCGGGCAGGAAATGGTCTGGATTCTCGACACCGTAAGCAAAATGAGAGGCCGTCTTGAGCCTGCTGTGCTGACCGGGAAGCCTGTATCATTCTGGGGCAGTCATGGCCGGAACGAGGCTACCGGGCGCGGAGTCGCTACATGCGGGCTTGAGCTAATGCGCGTTCTTGGCATGAACCCGGACTCAGTTACGGCGGCGGTGCAGGGATTCGGCAATGTAGGAAGCTACACGGCAAAGACTCTCAATGACGCGGGAGTCAGAATTGTCGCAATAAGTGATGTTACAGGCTCGTACTACTCAGCGGGAGGGATTGACATTCACCGGGCTTTTGACGCTGTGAGGAAGCACCCGAAAAAATTGCTTGAAGGGTTCGAGACTTTCGGGAACTGTGAAAAGATTGACGATATTTTGTCGGCTGAATGTGATTTCCTTTTCCCGTGTGCCAGAGACGGAGTAATCAACGCTGAGACAGCCGGGAAAGTGAAAGCGCGCTACATTGTGGAAGGCGCGAACGGCCCGACTACCCCGGAGGCTGAAGAGATTCTGCGGGCTGACGGCGTTATGATACTTCCTGACTTCCTCGCCAATTCCGGCGGTGTCATCGGGTCATATTTCGAGTGGGCGCAGAACTTGCAGGGAGCATTTTGGACGGAGGAAGAGTACAATAACCGACTTGTCCACATCATGAAGGGAAATTTTCGGCGCGTCTGGGACTGGTCAGAGTCAAAGCATATCACTATGAGGCGTGCCGCGGCGATGGCGGCGATTCAGAGGGTCGCGGAAGTCTGCGAAATGCGGGGGACGTTCTTATAGCGTGTGAAAATGAATCCCCTGCTCGGAATTTTGCGGGGGATTCTGATTTTGCTGACGGGATTACAGCTCGAACGATGATTTTTCCGGCAGGACTTTGCCGTATGCGTCAAGAATTTTCACTGAAAGAGTGCGGAAGAGATTCTCATAGACTTCCGCTTCAGCTTCTCCTGCGTCATTGATACATATGATTCCGTGCCTGTGATTGATTATGTCATCGAGGAGTTTGGCGAGGTGCTTGTTGTTTTCGCCGCCCATGCGGGATATATGATAAAGCATAGTGAAGCTAGACCTTCTCGGATAGAATTTCCCGCTCATAATCTGCCAGTATTCTATAAGATAAGGGTTGACATCCGATTTGTCCCGGAATTTGTGGGAAGATGTAGCCTCACAGTAAGCACCGGCTTTTTCCCAGACCTCTGTGAATGTTGACTTGAGGAATGACGTTGCCGTGTGATTGCCGTGAAAGCCCCTGCAGCTGTTCGAGGCCCACCACGCCGGGAGCATGTAAAGAGTTTTCAGCAGTACTGTTCCATATCTGAGACGTAAAAATTTTGTGATGTTTTTCATGAATGACTTTCGGAAATTAAAGTTTTTTGCTATTACAACAAGGTCATTCATAACTATGTGGCCTATACTTTCGGTTACAGCTCCTGAAGGACCGGGGTGAAATCCGGCGCACTCGCACGGAAGCCCGTCAACAAAAAAATCCTCCGGCCTGACAGGGGCATTAAGGAATACATCATCATTGAAGTACACAAATTTTTCCGACAGCCCTTCTATTCTGTGCATATTAAGCTCTATCGGGTGTGAGCTGAATGTTGGAAGCCATTTATGCGGAATATAGTCCTCATGTTTCACAAAATGCAGTTTCGGGTAATTCAGGTTGAGCCATTCAGGAACCTGCCCGCACGTGATGAAGTGAATCTTTCTGACCCACGGCGCGTATTTCTCCACTGCCCGGAACCAGTACGGAAGAAGCCCCCAGTCCCGGTAGCGTCCCGCAGTCGCCTTTATGGAGGCTTTGCCCTCGTCCCCTCTGTATAACGCTCTTTGTTTCTGCCATTCCGGGTCTGAGCCGTCAACCCACGGAATCACAAAATCAATATCAGACTGCATAACGGATAATCATCTGCCTTTCTTATGGATAACGCAATTATAGCAGAGTGTCAGCAAACTTGACGCGGAATAACATGCGCTGTAAAATACCCTTTGTGCTGAAACACCAGTGCTAATTGCCGGGCTGGTGGAATGGTAGACACACGGGACTTAAAATCCCGAGGGCGTAAAGTCCGTGAGAGTTCGAGTCTCTCGTCCGGCACCATCAAAAGCACATTGACACCGCGGGGTGGAGCAGTTTGGAAGCTCGTCGGGCTCATAACCCGAAGGTCAAAGGTTCAAATCCTTTCCCCGCCACCATTCTTTTATTCATGGCGGTATAGCTCAGTTGGCTAGAGCACGCGGTTCATACCCGCGTTGTCCCCGGTTCGAATCCAGGTGCCGCTACCATTAAGGTAATTAAAATAAAATTGATAGAATAAAATAAACTCGCTAGCAAGCGGGTTTTTGTGTTATTTATAGGGTGAAAAATAATGATAAAAAACGCTATAAGACGGCATATAGTTGTAGAAAGAATTGCAGAAGAAAATTTTTCATAAATTTTTTTCTACAACTTAGAGAAGAAAAGAGGTATTTGACAATGTTGACAGAATTACAAGCTAAGACCGCTAAACCGAAAGAAAAATATTACATGTTAAGGGACGACAGGGGCTTATATTTAAGAGTTGACACGTCCGGCAAAAAGTACTGGATTTTCAGATATTCAGAAAATAAAAAAGCCCGTCAGCTTTCACTCGGAGCATATCCTGATATTTCGCTTAAAGACGCAAGATTAAAACGCGATGAAATTCAAGCTAAACGCGCAAAAGGCGAAAGCCCTTCACGAAGCAAAGAGCCGCAGACCTTTTCAGAAATTGTTAATGAGTGGCTGAAAGTCAGAATGCAAAATAAAGACGAAGGTTATTTGAAAACAATTAAACTTCGCCTTAACAAATATATTCTTCCTGAAATAGGCGCAATGCCTTTAGCGAAAATAAATTCAAGAGATATTTTATA
>JAFYBQ010000003.1 GCA_017540085.1 Synergistaceae bacterium
CATAAATCGTCCTGAGTTTTGACGCCTACGAGCATGGCATCGAGCAAGTCGTTGCTAATCTTGAGTTTTTCCTGTCTAGCTTCTTCCATTATGCTTACCTCCTGTGTATTTTCCTCTTACACAGTTCATTGTACAGTCTCTGACTCCCCGGCTTTTTTCAGCTCGTTGATTGCGTCCTCGTAGCCCTGATCGGCGGCCTTCTTCATCCATTCACGCGCTAATGCGTCATCCTGTTTCACACCCTCGCCTTTAGCGTACATGATTGCTACGTTGTACTGTGATTTTGCCTCGCCCTGTTCAGCCGCTTTGCTGTACCAGAAGAACGCCTGCTCTTTGTCCTGCGGGACTCCCTCGCCGGTGTAATACATTGAGGCAAGATTGCTTTGTGCCTCCATATATCCCGCCTCTGATGCCTGCCTGTAAAGTTCGGCGGCTTTCTTCTTGTCCTGCTTGTAGCCTCCCTCGCCGTTGTCGTACATCAATGCGATGTTGTATATTGCTTCAAGCTCTCCTTTTTCGGCGGCCTTCGTGAAATATTCTGCGGCTTTCTTTGAGTCCTTCCTGACTCCCCTGCCTAAGTAGTACATGCGCCCGATGTTTGTCAGCGCGGTTGCGTCTCCTGCGTCGGCGGCCTTTGTGAAAAGCTCTAGTGCCTTCGCGTAATCCTTCTTCATTCCGTTGGTGCCTTCGTAGTAGACAACTCCAAGCGCGTTAATTGCTTCAGGGTCGCCCTTCTCGATTCCCTCCTGAATCGCGTCCATGTTCAAATCTTCCTCAGCGTAAACAGGAAGTGCCATAAGCAAAAGACATAACACAGCAAGAAATTTTTTCATGAAACATTACTCCTTTTGAAAAATTTTGTGCGTGAAAATTATACTCCGTGAAAAAAAAATCCGAGACAACTTAATATCCCGGAAAATTTCTGCTTACTTTGCCATTTCCTCAATGCGTTCAATCGGGAACGGCGGAAATGCTATCGGCTTCACCGCGACTGATATTAATTTCAGCGGATTGTCATCGGGGGCAATGTGATTCGAGCTGAGATGACCGCACCGCCTGCACCTGTGAATGACTGCCCATTCTCCGTTGTTCCTGACCCAAACGCCAATAGCGTCCATTATTCCCCCGCAGCCTGATTCCCTGTCGCCCGGCTCATTGTCGAGATGGAGACTCGCAAGGCAGTTAGGGCAGTGATTCCGATGACGTTCGCCATAAAGCGGGGGATTAACTTTCCAGCCGCAAACTTTGCACGTAAAACCTTCCTCGCAGGGATGAGTCCTGTAATAATTTTTGTCGAGACTCCTGCGCTTGTTCTCTCTGTTCATACTGTAAGACCTCCTGAATTTTTTTGTGATTCGCTTCTTGGAGGCCGGGAAATTTTTTGCGTTACCTGTTCCAGACCTCCCAATCTGAAACAGTATCCATTAATATTTTGCTGAACATAAAATTTCCTCCATCAATAATTTTCGTGTATCATTTTATCATTCACAAGGAGGATTTATTCATGAAACAATATCATATTGAGCTTGACGAGTCACAGTCAGCAAAATACTGCATACTTCCCGGAGACCCTAAACGCTGTGAGAAGATCGCCCGGCATTTCGATAATCCCGAATTTGTAGCAGACAACCGCGAGTTCATGACGTGGGCAGGGACTCTCAGAGGCGAGAGAGTCCTCACAACATCAACGGGAATCGGCGGGCCTTCAGCGGCTATAGCGATGGAGGAACTGACAGCAGTCGGCGTAAAGACATTCATTCGTGTTGGCACATGCGGCGGGATAAATATGAAGGTGAGAAGCTCGGATATTGTCATTGCTACGGGGGCAATACGTTCTGACGGAACAGGTCGCGAATATGCCCCGATAGAGTTTCCTGCGGTCGCTGATTTCGGGGTTACGGCGGCTCTTGTTGACGCGGCGAAAAGTCTCGGCGAAAGATGGCACACGGGAGTCGTTCAGTCAAAAGACTCATTCTACGGCCAGCACTCGCCCAAAAGAATGCCCGTAAGCTATGAGCTTCTCAGCAAGTGGGAAGCATGGAAGAGACTCGGAGTCCTCGCCAGCGAGATGGAGTCATCGACTCTCTTTGTCGTAGCGTCAGCATTGGGCGTAAAGTGCGGGAGCGTCCTCAATGTCATATGGAATCAGGAGCGCGAGTCAGCCGGGCTTATTGACCCGGACAATTTCGACACCGAGCGCGGAATACGCGTAGCCGTCAAAGCAATCGAATCCCTGATAGAATATGAGCGTCAGCACAAAGAGGAGGAGTAAATCAACATGGCAAACTGCAATCATGACTGCGAGCATTGCGGCTCATCATGCGGAGAACGCACAACCGAGTCGCTCATGTTCGCGAACAACCCTGTAAGCAGTATCAAGAACGTAATCGGAGTCGTAAGCGGGAAAGGCGGAGTCGGGAAATCTCTCGTTACGGGCTTGCTTGCGTGCGAAATGAATCGCCGGGGCTACAAGACAGCAATACTTGACGCGGATATTACCGGGCCTTCAGTGCCGAAAATGTTCGGGATTCACGGTGCTGTATTGTCGGACGGGCATTATATTCAGCCTGCGGTGAGCAAGAACGGGACGAAAATCATCTCCATGAATTTGTGCCTGCCTGATGAGACTCAGCCGGTAGTTTGGCGCGGGCCTGTGCTGGGCGGAGTGCTTCAGCAGTTCTGGGAGGAAGTCGAATGGGGAAAAGTCGATTTCATGTTCGCCGACATGCCCCCCGGAACCGGCGATGTTCCTTTGACGGTGTACCAGTCGTTGCCGCTGAAGGGGATAATCATCGTAACGACTCCGCAGGAACTCGTCAGCATGATCGTCAAGAAAGCCGTGAACATGGCCGGGATAATGAATATTCCTGTGCTGGGAATCGTGTCGAACATGGCGTATTTTGAGTGTCCTGACTGCGGGAAGAAGCACTACATTTTCGGGAGGAATGAGTCGGGGCTTGATGTGATGTCGGAGATTCCCATAATGCCGGAATTAGCCGGGCTTTGTGACTCCGGGAGAATTGAAGAGTCTGACGCGGGGAAATATCTTGCGAATGTCGCGGACTCACTGGAGAAGATTTAGCCCGCTGACAAGATGCCCTGTGCTTAGGCGCGGGGTATTTTTATGTGTGATAAAATACTGCAAATTCCCTAGAAAGGAGATAAATTGCTGTGATTCACATAAGCAATCTCAGGAAAGAATCTGTGGGTGGCTGGACAAAGCTGGTTGCAGATTTTACGTACTCAGGGGGGGGGGGTATTACCTAATTTTGAGCCAGTAATATGGCTTAGCGTCGAAGATGAACACGCTGACATGCTCTCGGATGATGTGTATGACGCATTCGTGTTAATCCCCCTTTACATTGCGATGTACTACAAGCAAGATCTTCACATTCACGGTTCTGTGTCCAAGAAGCTCTATAAGAACGTTGTGGATTACTTCCAGTACATACTTTGCGGATTCAGCCCGGACTTGTCCCGCGTCAATGTTTCTGTTGACGGCTTCAAGATAGCTGACGGGAATCCCTCAGTCATAGGCACTGGCTTCTCGTGCGGGGTTGACTCCCTGTCTACAGTATATGACAGGTACGTGAAGGAAGATGACCCCGATTACAGGATTAACGCGCTGTTCTTCTTGGATACGGGCTGGCACGGCGATGTTCACGAGGAAGAATCCATCAGGCTCTGCATGGAACACTACAGCACGAACAAGAAAGCCGCTGATGAGCTGGGACTGCCGCTTTATCTGGTGAGGACTAACTTTCATGCTTTCATCTACGAGATATATTACGGCGTTGTGGGTAAAATGGGCTATCTTGCGAATTACTCATGCGCTTTAGGACTTCAGCGGGCGGTGAAGAAATATTACATTTCAAATGCTCTCAGCTATGAGCAGATACTCATATTCGGATACCATTTCAAGGGCAAGGATTTTTCTGAGTATTCAGAGTCATATTCTGTTCCGCTGATACAGACAGAGAAAATAAATCTTGTGATAGACGGCTGCCAGTACGAGAGAAGCCAGAAGGTGGAGAAGCTGGCTGACTGGGAGATCGCGCAGAAATATCTTACGCCGTGCGCCATGAAATCTTTCAAGGGAAGGGAAGCCCACGCTGACAACTGCTCGGAGTGCGTAAAATGTCTGAGGACGCTTCTCCCTCTGGAGGCTCTCGGAAAACTGAAGAATTTTAGCAGAGTCTTCGATGTCGGCAAATACAGAAAACTCGCCCGCAAATATAAATTTGATGTCGTTTTCAATAATGGCAGAGACGGCTTCAGTACAGACAACTATAAATTCTGCGTTGCGCATGGTCTAAAAATGCCGTCGTACTTCACCGCATGGATGTATTTCCTGTCTGCAAAATTAGTCCGCGCAGTGAAAATTTTCGTCCGCAAAATAACAGGGGATAGATTCTATGACGCTGTGAAGAAAAAGCTGAAGGGCGATCCCCCCGTTAAGCCGTAAGCATTTATCCTTCATGATTCGCGTCTGGGAAATGCTCTGAAGGCTTGCGGAAAAATCAATCATGCGCTAAAATTTCTCGCGTTAAATCCTTGCGGATGTAGTTCAACGGTAGAGCGTCAGCTTCCCAAGCTGAATGTTGCGGGTTCGAATCCCGTCATCCGCTCCAATATCGCGAAATCAACAAGGCTCTGTGATTTTCACGGAGTCTTTTTTGTCGCTTACCGTTTGTATTTTCCGCAGTCATTGTTATATACTTTACCCCGTTTTAACCCAGCAGAAACAAACAGGAGGAAGATATTTTTATGCGTACATTATTGGCATTGATTCATATTGTCGTGTCGGTCATGATGATTTTCGCCGTCCTCATTCAGCAGCGCAAGCAGGGCGGTTTCTCAGGCGTTTTCGGCGGAGGCACTCAGGCTGACACAGGGCAGTGGCAGAGATTCACCGGACTGACGAAATTAACCATCATCCTCGCGGTAGTCTTCATGCTCACGTCATTCTTCATCGTATTCATAAACTAATACGCAAAGGAGAAATATACAGTGCTAAATTCCCTCAGAGATGTTACAGCCCTGAAGGTAAATCCCGAAAGACTCCGCAGTGCCTCCCATGACGAAATCAAATCAGGCGCAACGACAGATATTTACTTCATCAACACACGCGACGTATTGTCGTCCGTCAGCAAACTTGACACAGTAGTTACAGCCGAAATTTTTGCCCGTACAACAGGAATGTTTGCGGGACTCGGTGAAGTGCTAGAGCTGCTGAAAGCCTCGCCCGTAACAGTCGAGGCCATGAAGGAAGGCGAGTACTTTACCCCGAAAGAAGTCGTGATGAGAATCATCGGGCCTTACGGGGCATTCGGCTACCACGAGACAAATTTACTCGGACTCCTTGCAAGCTCATCAGCCTGGGCGACTGCCGCCCGTGAATGTGTCGAGGCCGCCGGAGGAAAGCCCGTTCTTGTGTTCGGTGCGCGTCATATTCACCCGGCAATAGCTCCTGTGATGGAGTCGGTTGCGGTTCAGTTCGGGGGATGCTCCGCCGCAAGCTGTATACTCGGCGCGAAACTCTGCGGGCGCGAGCCTTCCGGGACTGTTCCTCATGCCGCAGTGCTGATTATGGGCGACACTCTGAAACTTGCTGAGGCTTACGACGCTGTAATGCCCCCGGAAGTAGGCCGTACGTTTCTTGTTGACACTTTTCACGACGAATGCGAAGAGGCTCTGAGGCTTGCTCATGCTATGGGCGACAGACTCGGCGCGGTGAGGCTCGACACTCCCGGCGAAAGAGGCGGAGTCACGGCGGAGCTTGTGCGGGAAATGCGCTACAGGCTGAATCATGAGGGCTTCAGCAAAGTCAAGATAGTAGTCTCAGGCGGACTCAATCCCGAACGCATAAAACTGTTAGCCGAGGCAGGAGCTGACATTTTCGGAGTCGGAAGCTATATCGCTCACGCCGTCCCAATGGATATGACGATGGATCTGAAAGTTGTTGACGGGAAAGCAGTCGCAAAAAGAGGAAGACTCCCCGGCATTCTTGAAAACAAACGGCTGATTAGGGTAAAATAAATGTTCATGCGGGCAAGCCCCCGTCCGCAAAGAAAATCTCAGGAAGGAAAATTACATCATGACAGGCAGCAGTTCATACTTGGCCAAACCCGGCCAGGTTGAAAGAAAATGGTACGTAATTGACGCGGCTGACAGGTCAATAGGACGGCTTGCGGCTGTAATCTCGCGCATACTTACAGGCAAGAACAAGCCCACATATACCCCGCACGTTGACACAGGCGACTACGTAATCGTCATCAACGCGGCGAAAGTCAAGCTCACAGGGAACAAGGCTTCCCAGTCAACATGGCACTATCATTCAGGCCATCCCGGCGGCTACAAGTCGCGGACATGGGGAGACCTCGTGAAGGCCAAGCCCGCAGAATTATTCCGCCACGTCGTGAAAGGAATGCTCCCGCGAAACAGGCTGAAATATGACAGCAAGCTCAAAGTTTACGCAGGCTCAGAGCATCCGCACTCGGCGCAGAATCCCGTAACGCTTGAGATTTAGACAGGAGGAATAATTGACTATGGCAGAAGACAAATACATATGGGGAACAGGCCGCAGAAAGAACGCGTTAGCCCGCGTGAGAATCTGCACAGGAACAGGCGAAATCAAGATAAACGGGCGCGAGGTTGAAGAGTATTTCCCGCGCTTGGTGTGGCAGACTCAGGTTTACCAGTCGCTGAAGACAGCAGGCGTTGAGGGACGTGTTGACGTTTTCGTGAACGCCTCAGGCGGAGGACTCACAGGCCAGGCAGGAGCGGTGAAACTGGGGATCGCGAGGGCGTTAATCAAGCTCAATCCCGATTTCCGTCCGGCACTCAAGAAAGAAGGACTCCTCACAAGAGACCCGCGAATGGTTGAGCGCAAGAAGTTCGGCCAGAAGGGTGCAAGAGGAAAGAGACAGTACTCGAAGCGTTAAGAGAAAATTATTCCCCCCGGTTTTCATGGCCGCGGGGATTTTTTTTGTGTGCTTACTCTGATATTGACTCCTCAAGCTGCAAGACTGTACCCGCTCCGAGTTCGCCCGCGCCTTTTTCCTTCTCCGTGAAAACTATTTCCGCCTGCATTCCTGTTGAGGCAACTACTGACGTTAATATTTTCCTCACGTTTTCGTCAGAGTGGGCAAGGATTCCTTTCTCAAGCTCATGAACTTTCACTTTCTCAAGATCCGCGTTTACTTCCCTGTTCTGATCCTCAAGTTTCACGCTCGTGAATATTCCGGCTCTCTGATCGAACACTTCAAAGCTGTGAACATCCGCGTATACGTCAAGCACCTCGCTGTGAGGCAGGGTGATTCTTACTTTGTTTGTGTCGAATCTCTCTGACACTTTCGCTTTTGACAGGTCGCACCCGCATACTATTGTCCCGTAATATTTCAGCATAAATTTTCGGTTAGTGCCGGGAAAATTCATGTTGAGGCCGGGAATTTTCACGCCGTCAGAGAATGACACTATGGACTGGAATTTTTCGCGAACTGTGGCAAGCTCGCTGACATTCTCAATACCCGACATTATAGCCGTCCTCACAGAGCGGTTTTTGTCGACTTTCTTCCGCATTACGAGCATTACATTCACTGTGATTGACACAGCCAAGACTAACACCAATGCTATTGCCGCCGTCAAAATTTATACGCCTCCCTGAAGCTGAATGTTTGTCAGATAATAGCATGGCCGATTGCAATCTTCCAGAAAAATATTACACTTTCCCTTACATCGACATAACCGCAGGAGGTTCCAATGGAAAAGAAACAAAGCATTTGGCGCATGTTATTGTGGCAGTCAGGATATTTCGACACGCCGGAGTTTGACAGCCACAGGCGTTTTATCTTCTGGATGTTCGCGCTTGGACTCACCTATCTTTCCCGGATAATGGCCAATCCCATAACAGCACTTGTTGACTCTGAGGAAATTTTCCGGCTTATTGTTGACGGACTAAGGATACTCTGTGTTGTCATAGTTCTTGCTGACATTATTCTTCATGTTCTTCTGCACAAGTTCAGGCTTGTTCACAGGATAGTGAAAGCAGTCATAATCGCCGCTGGAATTATTATGACTGCCGCGGACTTGTTCATGCTCTGGTACTGGCACAGGCCGTTCGACACGAAAATACTTGACATCGTTCTTTCGGCCAGGGTAAACGAGAGCTTCGAATTTTTCAGGACATACATCACTGACGGAGGCTTTATTCTCTTCATAATCGGAACTGTTGCGGCAATCCTCATAATGTACCGCTTGCGGAAAGCCGTGCTGCTTTTCACTGCCATAATGATTGTAACCGCGTTTCAGGAAGTAATAATGTTCCCGGCGATATTCAATGCGTTCTACCTCACACCGCGCAACGCAAATTACCTCAGCATATACCGCATGGCCTCAATGATTCAGACTGTCCGCGCTGAAAGGCTCGAATACCGCGCCATTCTTGACGGGAAGCCCAAAGAGATCACACTGACCCGCAACGACTCTTCAATCCCCTACACGGTGTTCATACTCGGCGAGGCTACAGCAAGGAATCACATGTCGCTTTACGGCTATCATCTCCCGACAACACCGAGACTTGACAGGCGAAAACAGGAAGGCGGGCTTCATGTCTTCACCGATGTGATAGCTCCGCACTCATATACAGTCATAGTGCTTGAGAAGCTATTTAACTTCTACCGTTACGGCGGGACGGGAAAATGGTTCACGTACACAAATATATTCAGCATTCTGAAAGCGGCGGGCGTTCATACCGCGTGGCTGTCCAACCAGGAGCGCAACACATTCTATTATCCGGGAACATTGTATTCAAATGCGTGTGATTTTGTGGCCTATGTTGATACGAGGTATGACTGGTATTTTGTGAGGTCTTATGACGGGGAGCTTCTGCCTCTTCTTGATGATGTCATAGAGAAAAGCGCGGAGAAAAATTTCTGCGTCCTTCACCTTATAGGAACGCACAGCGATTACAGCAAGAGATACCCGCCGGAATACGCGAAATTCACGGCCTCAGATATGACAGGAGGCTGGGACGGAATTACGGACAGACAGCAGCAAATCCGCGCAGAATACGACAATGCAATGCTCTACAATGATTTTATCGTTGACGAGATAATACGCCGATTTGAGGACAAGAACGCCGTCGTGATATATCTTTCGGATCACGGGCAGGAAGTTTTCGACGAGTACAATTTCATGTCGCACGGAGGGGAAGAGCCGTACCGCAACATTATCGAGATACCGTTCGTGATATGGACATCGCTGAAATTCCGCCAAGCATATCCGGAGCTTGAAGCAAGAATCGCCGCCAGCGTCAACCGCCCCTATATGACTGATGACATGATTCACACACTGCTTGACCTCATGGGAATCGAGACAGCCGAATATGACCCCGCAAAAAGCGTAATCAATCCCAATTTCGACTCCTCAAGACAACGCATATATGCCGGAATGCTTTACGACAAGGACAAAGGGCTTCATCATGTTCCCGGAATACATTTCGCGAACGATGCAAACCCCGGCGGAATGGTCATAGAGTAACATGTTCAGCAAAATTGTGATATTATCTCAGAATTACTTGACACCCACGAAAGAAGGCTGTAGTAATGCACACTACACCACACCACTGCTTTGTCTCCTCCGTTCTAGACTGGACGGAACGTGAGTCGCCGTTTATCTTCTGGATGTTTATGCTCGGACTCACCTATATTTCGCGGATAATGGTCAATCCCATAGTAGCTCTTGTTGACTCAGAACAGATTTTCCGGCTCATTATTGACGGAATCAGGATACTCCGCGTTGTAATAATTTCTGTAGACCTTGTGCTTTATGTCCTTTTGTGGAATTTCAGGTGGATTCACAGTGCTGTTAAAGCCGTCATCATAGGCGCGGGGATTATTATGATCGCTGCGGATATGGTAACTCTGTATTACTGGCGTAGCCTCTTTGACGCGCAGATGCTCGATATACTTCTTGTTACTACTTTCAATGAGGGCTTTGAGTTCGCGGAGACATTCATAGCCGACTGGGTATTCATTCTCTTCATGGCCGGAGCTGTCGTGGTAATCCTCATAATGTACCGCCTGCGGAAAGCCGTACTGCTTTTCACCGCCATAATGATTGTAACCACGTTTCAGGAAGTAATAATGTTCCCGGCGATATTCAAAGAGTTTTACCTCACATCGCACAATGCAAATTACCTCAGCATTTACCGCATGGCCTCAATGATTCAGACCGTCCGCGCTGAGTGGCACGAATACCGCGCTATTCTTGACAGAAAGCCCAAAGAGATCACACTGACCCGCAACGACTCCTCAATCCCCTACACGGTGTTCATACTCGGCGAGGCGACTACAAGAAATCACATGTCGCTTTACGGCTACAATCTTCCCACAACGCCGAACCTTGTCAGGCGCAAACAGGAAGGCGGGCTTCATGTCTTCACCGATGTCGTAGCACCTCATTCGTATACAATAATCGTCCTTCAGAAACTCTTTAACTTTTACCGTTATGGCGGGACAGAAAAATGGTTCACGTACACAAATATATTCAGCATTCTGAAAGCGGCGGGCGTTCATACCGCGTGGCTGTCTAACCAGGAACGGAACGTATACTATTATCCCGGAACAGTGTATGAGAGTGCGTGTGATTATGTCGGCTATGTAGAAACGATATTTAACTGGAAGCGCAAAAAGACTTATGACGGGGAGCTTCTGCCTCTTCTGGATGATTTCCTGAAGAAAAGCGCGGAGAAAAATTTCTGTGTCATTCAGCTTATGGGAGGACACAGCGATTACAGCAGGAGACATCCGCCGGAATATGCGAAATTCACGGCCTCAGATATGACAGGAGGCTATGAGGGGATTACGGACAGACAGCAGCAAATCCGCGCAGAATACGACAATGCAATGCTCTACAATGATTTTATCGTTGACGAGATAATACGCCGATTTGAGGGCAAGAACGCTGTAGTGATATACATATCGGATCACGGTGATGAAGTTTTCGACAGCGTTGATTTCATGACGCACGGAGGGGAGAAGCCGTACCGCAACATTATCGAGATACCGTTCGTGATATGGACATCTCCCAAGTTCCGACAGGCATACCCGGAACTTGAAGCCCGCATAGCCTCTAGCGTCAACCGCCCCTACATGACCGATGATATGATTCATACCCTGCTTGATATTACGGGCATCGAGACCCCGGAATATGACCCGGCGAAAAGTGTAATCAATCCCAAATTCGACTCGTCCCGAATCCGAATATCATCCGGGAAACTCTATGACAAGGAAACTGGACTCCATGAAATACAGTAATATATTCTCGCGGCTTTACCATGCCTCGCAGTATTCGCTTGACGGACTAATTCACGCCCTAAGACATGAGCAGGCTTTCAGGCAGGAGGCAGGAACTCTGGCACTTCTCTGCGGTGTGATTCTGTGGCTTGATGTCCCGGCTTTTAGGGCAGTGCTTCTCATAGGCGCGTGGCTTATGGTGATGTGCTTTGAGCTTGTGAACAGCGCAGTGGAAAAAGCGTTTGACCTAATCGACGAAAATTTCAGGCCGGAAATAAAAGCGGGAAAAGATATGCTCTCGCTTTCAGTCGGGATAATGATATTCTTCAACGTAATATTATGGGCGGTACTCATCTGTGATAATATAGGCTGAAATTCTCACAGGGAGGAATCCTCATAGACAGCGCGGAAATCATATCAAGCCTCAAAATTTTGGGACTGTCTCCCGGCGCAACAGCTGATGACATTCATTCGGCGTTCAGGAAATTAGCCCGCGAGCTTCACCCCGATGTTACAGGGCAGAAGGATAACACGCGTTTTCAGCAGGTTACGGGAGCTTATACCCTGCTGAAGACTCTTGCGCCCGATGAGCTTGAGTCCCTCGCTGAAACTCTCCCGGAGAAAGAGAAAGAGCGAGTCCGAAAAGCCGAGATTAAACGCCGCGAGGAAGCCGAAAGATTAGCGCGGTCAGCAAAAATTGACAGCATACTCACGAAATACGAGACCGATTTACGGGAATATTGCGCCAGCAGGAAATCAGGCGATGACTCCGGCATGAAGGCACTAATCCTCCGAATGAAGTCCGGCAAGCCCGGAGTCATCAATGCCGCCCTGAAACATTCCGCACCTTTCGCCAATCGTGTAGAGTTCCGAAAAGCACTGACCGAGATTCTGAAGCGTCCCGAAATTGACCCGTCAACCGCAGAGATTGCCGCCTCCCTTCCTTTTGACGACAAGACGCGCCGGACTATAGCCCTCGACACATCTGGGAATGCCGCAAATTTCCCCGCAGGACTAATCATCAGCCTTATAGGGAATGACCCGGACTCAATGGAAAGCATGTTGCTTCACGCAGAGCCGGAAAATATTTCGGTGATACTGCGCCGATGGCCTGCGGGAAAATC
This sequence comes from Synergistaceae bacterium, assembly GCA_017540085.1. Taxonomy (NCBI): domain Bacteria; kingdom Thermotogati; phylum Synergistota; class Synergistia; order Synergistales; family Synergistaceae; species Synergistaceae bacterium. Next base: position 12,422 of record JAFYBQ010000003.1, read on the forward strand.
CATGAATGACGGAATTATACGGACTCTTCTTGCCTCTGATGACATGCGTATACTTGTGCCGTTACTGGGCGCAATGAGGACGAATTTCCCAAAGTCAGCCCAAAAACACAGGAAACGCCTTCAGGAATTGGAGAACCATCCCGCCGCGGCTGTTCGTGCCTGGGCGAGGAAATTATTATAGCGGGGAGGATTTTTGAGATGAGGAAAATTTTATGCGTCATGGCCGTTTTGATGTTTGCGGGGATTTCTTCTGCTGACGTTACACCGCCCTATGTCGTAATCGGGAACGCTGAAAATATTTCGGGCGGAAATGATTATGTCTATGTCAGCGAAAACGCCGGGCAGAATCTTGACGGCTCGCCAATCCCTGACATCACAATAACCGGGCATTTGCGCTCAACTCTGCCAGTTGCACGCGGGAACGTCCCGACAAGAGTCAACAGTCTGCTTAACCCGGATGAGCCTGTCGAAATCACAGCGAGGGGCAACACTGTTACTATTGCTGACTGGGGCGGGGATGATGTGTACTCGGTGAGGATTTTTGACGCGGGCGGGGAATTGATTGAGGTCAACTCAGACGAGGACAGCCGGAAATTTCCCGTAACAGTAAACTTAACGCCGAGTCCGCAGAATTTCTACCTCGAAATAATGCAGAAGGATACGACTTACGACACCGACTCAGACCCGGAATTTTGTTACGTCCTTTTGCGAATGAAGGCCGGCCATGACTCCGCGATAGTCAGCCCGGAGAACGCAAGCCGCGACAGGGGAGTGAAAGACCGCACAGGCAGCCCCCTCGACACAATCGGCGAAATATACAGGCGTTACAGGAAAGAAGCCGAAAACAATCCGTATTAGTGTCGCAAAAAGGGGACTCGGAGAAAGCCTTTCCCCCTGTCCCCCTGCCCTTTACGCTGTAATTTCTGCGCCGTCCATGACTCCTTTCTTCTGCATTCTCACCGCTAAATCCTCCGCAAGATTCTTCATGTCGTCATTCGTCCAGTCCTTTGACGCTCTGCCCCCTGTAACTCTCTGCATTGCCGACTGCGCCGCCGATGAGTCCTGCCCGAACAAGTCCATGTAGCCCCTGTATAGCCTGTTAATCGTGTTGCGTATGTCGTTTGCGTCCGGGGGAATTTCTGCGCCTGTGTCGAGCCATTTACGGAGAGTTTTCCCGGTCTCCTGCGTAATCGTGAAAACCTGCCTGTCGAACAAGCTCGTTCTGTCTTTGCTGACTGTAACAGAATGCTCCATGCTCAAGTCAAAAACTATCGTGAACTCGTAATCCATTCCGTCGCGCTGGACAGGGGCGAGTCCGACCTTGCGGATTTCAGTGCGTCCTTTTTCGTTCTGCATTTGCGCGTAATCGGTCTTGCTTCTCATTGTCGCTATAATGTGGCACTTTGAGTTAAGCATAGTTTCTATGAGCCTGTTGTGCCACGGAGTAACCTGCCTCCATGCGGTATAAGAATTTCCGCTCTTGCTTTGCGATGTGAATTTGTCGTGCATATCGAGGAGTCCGCCCTCGCCGCTCCAAGCGTGAGACAGAGAGTCGATAATGAGAACGTCATAGCCTTCTTCCTCTGCCTCGTGAATTGCCGCCAAGTATTTCTGAATGCTGTAAGGTGCTGTGAGGGTCTGAACGTCATAGTCGCAGATGTCCGCGTATAAATCGCCGCTTCCGTTTTCGGTGTCGATCATGGCGATACGTCCGCCGAGTCCCTGCGCTATCTGTAATGCTCCGTAAGTTTTCCCCGAACCTGCCGGGCCTGTGAGGGCGAGTCTGAGTTTTGCTTTTCGTCTTTCTGCTTTTCTGTACATTTGTTATGCCTCCTGATGAATATTTTTGTGTGATGAGAGAATATTACACGTGAAAATTTTTGCGGCAATCTGTAGTTATCGCTGTTGCGCTGTACTAATATCCCATACTTTCAGAGCCTTATCTTTCAAAGCCTTCTGTGCCTCAGCATGTCCCTGTTCAGCGGCTTTGCTATACCACTTCACTGCCTCCGAGTAGTCCATAGGGACACCCCAGCCATATCTGTACATCTTTCCCAGCAAGTATTGTGCTTCAGCGTTTCCCTGTTCAGCTGCTTTGCGATATAATTTTTCAGCTTTCGTTTTATCCTGTCTGACACCCCTGCCCTTGTAGTACATCAACCCCAGCAAGTATTGTGCAGGAGCGTATTCTTGTTCAGCGGCTGCGAACAAATAATTGAAAGCCCCGCCATAACTATGAGTATCATAAAATTTTTTGCCCTTTTTATATAGTTTTATTGCAGGCTGAGATTCTTGTTGTTGGCTATTGCTCTGTTGAACTTTACGCCGTTGTTCCTCAAGCTGCTTTTTTGCCTCTGCTTTTTGCCGTGCCTCTTCAGCTTTACGGGCTTCAGCTTCTTTGAGTTCTCTCTGCTTGCGTTCAATCTCTACTTTTAGCCGTTGCTCTTCCCTGAGTTTTTCCTGACGCTGGCGTTCTAACTCTGCTTTTTGCCGGGCTTCCTCTGCTTTACGGGCTTCTTCCTGTCTCAATTTCTCCTGCTTGCGCTGAATTTCCGCCTTTACCCGCTCTTCTTCTCTTTGCTGTTCCTCAATCTGCTTCTGCAAATCGGCTTTCTGCTTTTTCTCTTCTTCCGTCTGAGCATGAATATTCTGCAACGCTGAATCATGACGCTTGAGAGTTTCTTTGAGGCTGGCGAGCTGTTGTTCTTCCTGCTGGAGAATTTCGAGCTGTTTATGAAGCACCTCTTCTGAATTATCTTTCTGCAATGTCTGATTCAGGACGCTTTGAAGTTGTTCAAGTTTCTGTTTAACTTCCTCATCTGATTCGTCCTTTTTCCTGAATAGTTTTCTCAGGCTCGGAAATATAGCGAACGCTATTGCAAGCAGAACAGCAGCAACAATTTGACCGCTGAAATCTTTAACACCCTTAATGATGATCTCAATTAGAGCTGTCATAATGGCCTCCGTATTTTTATATTGCGGTTAAAGAATGATAACACGTGATTTGCTTTTTTCGGGCGGTGATAATATAATACCCCTCGTTGTTTTGCCCGAATCGCTAGCTCAGTCGGTAGAGCACCGGACTTTTAATCCGGGTGTCGGGGGTTCAAGTCCCCCGCGATTCACCACTTTTCACGGGTCCCATCGTCCAGAGGCCCAGGACACAGCCCTTTCAAGGCTGCGACGCGGGTTCGAATCCCGCTGGGACCGCCAAATTTCTCACCCTGTCTGTTATGAGCAATATATTTTTTGACATTATCGGCCTTAGTATTTATCCGTACTAATCATATCCGTACTAAGGAGCGGTGCAAATTGTCGTGCAGAAAATTATTGTCGGCGGCTGTTGTTTCGTTGTTGTTGCTGTCATGTATTCCGGCCTGTGCGTTTCTTGAGGGTACGCCGGACGTAATCGAGCGCAATATTCACAGCCTCATAAAGCAGGCCAATAAGGGCGACTCCAGCGCGAATCAGAGACTCTATAATGAGCTGACACAGTATCAGGAGCTTGACCTTCAGACGCATTCAAGCGCGGAAATCATGAATTACATCCGCAGGCTTGAGAAGGCCGGGCAGTTTCCTTCATATGTTCTTGAGCGGGGTAGCTACACTTACGAGGGCGGCGCGAATTATATGTACCTGACCGGGCGCAATGTCAGCATGTATTCACTTCCTTTGCTTGAAGCCTCAACGCGCATAGCCAGGTTCAACACTGTCGGCACGGATTACTTGATATATTTCGGCGAATGGAAACCCATGAAGGGAGAGCCTTGGATTTTCGCCAGGACTATAGACACAGGCATGATGGGATGGATTGAGAAGAGAAGCACCCGCCCTGTGTCAAATATGACGTTCAGGCAGCTTATACCCGAAATGCAGGGAGGTCTTCAGGGCTACAACATCACAACCGTGAGGACAGCGCAGAGAACAGCCGAGGCAATCAACACTGACGCGGTAAATTACAGCAAGTTCACGAGAGCCGTAGAGAGCAATATATTAAGCACGGTGAAAGCCGCCAAGGGAGGAAATTATACGGCGAGGAATGAGCTTGCCGGGCTTCTCAGAACGGGCAGGGCATCGCGTCAAAATCTGACCTTGAGCGAAAATCATGGGAGGAAAATGACGCTTACGTTCAGCAGCTTGTGAAAGGCGGAAGGGTTGACGGAAGACTCCTGCGGGCGGGCTACAAGTATGACGAGAGCGGGATATTCATTTACACCCCTGAAAGCGCGACAGTAAGAGCCAGGCCGGACTCAGAGTCAACAAACGTAATGACGACAAAAGCGGGGCAGGCACTGAGATATTTGGGCGAACGTCTCACAACCAGCGGCGTTAAGTTCTACCTTGCGGATGACATGCGCGGCACAGTAGGATGGATTAGCGAAAGAGTCGTTGAAATTGTCCCGATTGACGCGGCAAAAGTATTCCGTCAGCAGATTGACGAGGGATTGAGCCGTAAATAACATTAGTCAGCACAAAAAAAGAGAGGCCGTTAAGCCCCCCTTCAGTTTGTCGAAATGTCTATATGAACGAGAAAATGAGGTTGCCGGATTTCGCGGTTATGTTTACCGTAGTTTTCTCCTTAATGCCTCCGCCTATCATCGCCCGCGCTAATTTCGTCTCTACGCTGTGGGTGATGTAGCGTTTCAGCGGGCGCGCACCGTACACAGGATCATACCCCGCCTCCGCGATAAGCTCTAATGCCTCGTCCGAGAAATTCAGCTCTATCTGTCTGTCAGCGAGCCTTTCCTGCAAACGTGAAATAAGAATCTTCACGATCTCTTTCACCTCGGCCATGCTTAACGGCTTGAACATCACAATATCGTCAACGCGGTTCAGGAACTCAGGCCGGAAATTTTCGCGCAGTGTCTGCATTACCTCAGCCCGCGCCGCCGGAGTGATTGCCCCGTCCTTTATGCCCTCTATCAATGACTGAGAGCCGATATTGCTTGTCATGATTATGACGGTGTTCTTGAAGTCTACAACATGGCCGTGCGAGTCGGTTATTCTGCCGTCGTCAAGAACCTGCAACAGAATGTTGAAGACATCCGGGTGAGCCTTCTCGATTTCGTCAAAAAGAATCACGCTGTACGGCCTGCGCCTTACTGCCTCGGTGAGCTGCCCGCCCTCGTCATATCCCACATAGCCGGGAGGCGCACCGACAAGCCGCGAGACTGTATGCTTCTCCATATACTCGCTCATGTCGATTCGAATCATGTTGTCCTCAGAGTCAAACAATGCCTCCGCTAACGTCCGGGCTAATTCTGTCTTTCCGACTCCTGTAGGCCCAAGGAATATGAATGATCCTATCGGGCGTTTCGGGTCTTTGATTCCGCTTCTTGCGCGGAGGACAGCATCCGCAACGAGGCTCACGGCCTCATCCTGTCCCACGACTCTTTTGTGGAGAATCTCATCAAGTTTCAGGAGCTTTTCGCGCTCGCCCTCAAGCAGGCGTGTTACGGGGATTCCTGTCCAGCGGCTTACGATGTCGGCGATTTCGTCATCTGTTACTTCAACGCGCAGTAATTTGTTGTCGTCCGAGCCTTTGAGGATGTCCGCCCGTTTTGCCTCCTGCCCCGCTAAGACTCTCTGCAATCTCGGCAATTCTCCGTTCTGCAACTCCGACACTAATTCCCAGTTGCCGTTACGCTGTGCCTCGTCAATTTTTGCTTTCGTCTCCTCAATCTGCCGCCTGAAGCTCTGAATGTCAGCAATTGCTTTTTTCTCGTTCTCGTATTGAGTCCTGAGAGTCTCTTCTTCCGACTCGGCCTCCTGTAACTCTTTCTGCAAGACCTTCAAACGTTCCTTGCTGGCATCGTCCTCTTCATGTTTCAGTGATACTTCCTCAATCTTGAGCTGCATAACTTTCCGGGCGGCCGCGTCAAGCTCCGAAGGCTGAGAGTCAATCTCCGTGCGAATCATCGCGCAGGCTTCGTCAACGAGATCTATTGCTTTGTCGGGAAGGAATCTGTTTGTGATGTACCTGTTCGACAAAACCGCCGCGGCTACAAGCGCATTGTCCCGGATTGCGACACCGTGATGTACCTGCAATTTTTCCCGGATTCCGCGCAGGATTGATATAGTATCCTCTACTGATGGCTGCTCTACGTCAACAGGCTGAAATCTCCGGGCTAATGCCGCGTCTTTCTCGATGTATTTGCGGTATTCGTCCGTAGTCGTGGCTCCTATGCAGTGCAATTCCCCCCGCGCTAACATCGGTTTCAGCATGTTCCCAGCGTCAACAGCACCCTCGGCGGCTCCCGCTCCCACGATGGTATGAAGCTCATCAATGAACAGTATTATTCTCCCGTCGCTGTTCTTGACCTCGTTCAGGACGGCCTTCAGTCTCTCTTCAAACTCGCCGCGGTATTTCGCCCCCGCTACAAGCGATCCCATGTCAAGCGCGAATACTGTACGCTCCTTGAGTCCTTCAGGAACATCGCCCCTTACGATTCTCTGCGCGAGTCCTTCAACGATTGCCGTTTTACCGACTCCGGGGTCGCCGATAAGCACGGGATTGTTCTTTGTCTTTCGTGAAAGAATGCGTATAACCCGGCGGATTTCGTCATCGCGTCCGATTACGGGGTCAAGTTTGTTGTTCCTTGCGGCTTGGACTAAATCACGCCCGTACTTTTCGAGAGCCTCATATGTTGCTTCAGGGTCTGCGCTCTGGACTCTCTGTGAGCCTCTCACGGCGTTTAACGTCTTCAGGAATCTTTCTTCCGTTATTCCGAAACGGGCAAATATTCTCCCGCACGGTGTGTTATTCCCTTCCGCAAGCATGGCCAGGAATAAATGTTCAACGGAAATATATTCATCCTTCAGGGCTTTGGCTCTTTCCTCTGCGCGTGAAAAAAGTCGTTCAAGTCTCTGCGTGATGTAAATTTTCCCCTGCTCTGTTCCTGAGAATGTTACGCGAGGAAGTTTCGACAGCTCATCTTCTGCGGCCTTCATGATTTCGGCGGGGTCAACATTCATTTTTCGGAGCAATTGCGGTATAAGCCCCTCGGAATCTCTGAGCATGGCGCACAATAAGTGTTCGCAGTCAACCTGCTGATGATTGTATTCTGACGCTATAGCCTGTGAAGCGGTGATTGCCTCCTGGCTTTTTCGTGTCATTCTGTTAATGTCCATATATTAATCACACTCCCTTAACCAAGACTGACTAATTATAGCTGACAATAAATTTATTGCAAGAAATTTTTTCATGAATATAGGATAATTACAGCCTCAGAGAAAATTATCGTTCAGGAGAAAAAATCCCGATGAGCAAAAGTATCAAGCTGAATTATTTTTACAACGCCGCGTACAATGTGCTGACGGTATTAACGCCGCTAATCACAGCCCCGTATATTTCGCGAGTGTTGCAGGCTGACGGAATCGGCACGGCCAGCTTTGTCGCCTCTGTCGCGGAGTATTTCGTGATATTCGCGGACATGGGAACAGCAGCCTACGGTCAGCGCGAGACTTCATACTGCCGTGATGACCCGGCCATGAGGAGCGCGGTTTTCTGGGAGACATTTTTCCTGCGGGCGATAAATACGGCTGTTGCGATGTCGGCATATCTTCTTTTCATTTTCTCATTCATGGAATCTTACAGGGTTATATTCCTGATTTACTGCATAAATATTTTGACGCTTGCGCTTAATGTGGGATGGTTTCTTTCAGCACTTGAGGAGTTCGGGAAAATAGTCTTCAGGAATCTTGTCATCAGGATCGCCGGGATAATCTTCATTTTCGTGTTCGTCAAAACAAGGGATGACCTTCCGCTTTACGTTTTCGGATTATTATTCTTCAACCTCGCCGGGACGCTGGCGATGTGGGCGTACCTTCCCGCTTATATTCGCAGGCCGGATTTCAGGTGTATAAACCCGTTCCGCAACATAAAAACTTCCCTGTCCCTGTTCCTGCCTACGGTAGCAATACAAATATATACAGTGCTGGACAAATCAATGCTGGGTTTCTTCACAGAGAGCGGATTCGAGAACGGATATTATGAGCAGTCAATGAAAATTTCGCGGGCAGTACTCCCCCTGATAATATCGCTCGGAGGAGTCATGATTCCGAGAATAGGATACTTGTTCGGCAGAAATGACCGGGACGCAATCAGCGCATACATGTACAGGAGCTACAATTTTGTGTGGTTCATGGCCGTGCCTTTGTGCTTTGGCCTTGCGGGAATATCGGACAATTTCGTGCCGTGGTTCTTCGGGCCTGGGTTCGGAAAAGTCGCGGGACTCCTCAAAATTTCGAGCTTCCTGCTAATCGCGATCGGCTTCAATCACGCGACCGGGGCGCAGTACCTCATCCCTACAGGCCGTCAGAATCTCTACACGCGGGCGGTGATTGCCGGGGCGGCGGTGAATTTCGTCATGAACATAATCATGATTCGCCTGCTGAAATCTTACGGGGCTATGATAGCGTCAGTGATGGCCGAGGGACTAATCGCAGTCATCGAAATGTACATGATACGCCGTGAGCTGAACATTCCGGGAATATTAGCGTCAGGGAAAAATTACATCATGGCCGGGGGGATAATGCTCGCTGCGCTAATCTTCATGGGCGGGAAACTTGAGCCGTCAGCCGTCAATACATTCACGATGATATTCACGGGGGCAGGAATATATTTCGGGGTTCTTTTTGCGATGAGGGACAAATTTTTCACGGATTATTCAGCGACAGTATTAAGATTCCTGCGGGACAAAATCAGGCGTTAAGGGGGAAAAGCGTTGAGGCGTTACGAGTTCAACATGACAAGCGGGCATATATGGACAACGCTTCTTGTTTTCACGTGGCCGTTACTGCTTGAGAATTTATTGCAGCTTCTGTACTACACTGCGGACGCTGTTATAGTCGGGCGTTATGTGGGAGTGTCAGCCCTTGCTGCCGTGAGTGCGACGACTCATATTTGCGGAATGCTTGTGCGTTTCTTCAACGGGACTGCAACGGGAGCGGGAGTCGTAATCAGCCGTGCTTTTGGCGCGAATGACCGTCAGAAATTATCCGAGTCCGTAAAGACTGCGTTAATCCTGACTTTTATCGGGTGCGTGATTCTGACTCTTGTCGGCGTAACATTGTCGCGCTTCTTCCTCGAAAGGATGTCGACTCCCTCTGACGTTATCGGCGAGGCGGATATTTATCTCAAAATATATTTCGGCGGTATTTCGGGCTTGCTGTTCTACAACATAGGCGGGGCGATTCTTAGGGCGATGGGCGACACTCGGAGGCCGTTATTCTTCCTTATAGTGTGCAGTGTCCTAAATATCGCGCTTGATATTGCGTTCGTGAAAATAGGCATGGGCATCGCCGGAGTCGCAATTGCTACTATTACGGCTCAGGCGTTATCGGCGTGCCTTGTGATTCGCGCTGTGCTGAAATCGGCGGGACTCTCGCGGGAATGGAGGCTTGATCGAAAAACGGCGGGAGAAATTCTGCGTATCGGTCTTCCTTTCGGGATTCAGATGGCTGTCGTTGCGTTCTCGAATGTCTTTGTGCAGGGCTACATCAACGTATTCGGCACGGCATGTATTGCGGGCTGGGGTGTTTACGTGAAGTTAGACCAGTACATGATGCTGCCGATTCAGAGCATGGGACAGGCTGTAACGGTCTTCACGGGTCAGAATTTGGGCGCGGGCAAACATGGCCGGGCGGTTTCGGGGACGTGGACGGCACTGGGAATGATGATAGTGATTTCGTCATTCGTTGCGCTGTTCCTGTATGTGAATGCGCCGGGGATGTCGTCATTCTTCAGCCCTGACGCGGGAGTCATAGAGTACGGCTCAATGTTCATCAGGCTGTGTACTCCGTTTGCGGTGATATGCTGCTTCAATCAGATATTATCGGGATATTTGCGGGGGGATGGAAATTCGCGTATGCCGATGATAATCACGCTTTGCACACATGTATTTTTCCGGCAGGTGTATTTGTACGTCATCACGAGAATCATAGCGGATAATGTCCGGGCTGTAGGGTTCGGCTATCCGGCGGGGTGGATATTGTGCGCGGTTAGTATGACGCTGTATTATTTCGCGTGGCAGAAAAGGAGCAATAGCTAGATGTCGATAAAGTGCAAATGCGTGTAAAATAGTGCTATGAAAAATATATCCCGGCATAAAGTATATAAAATTGAACTGAAGCCAACAATCGAGCAGATACAGATAATTGAGCGGACTATGGGCGTATGCAGATATGTCTATAATCTTTTTATAGGCGTAAACCGCGATAATTACCGCAGTAACTCTCAGGGATATATGTCGGGGTATGATTTCTCAAAATGGCTGAACAACGAGTACAGGAAGAGTAATCCCGACAAATTATGGATATGGGAAGTATCATCGAAAGCAGTGAAGAAATCCATAATGAACGCGGATACAGCCTACAGGAATTACCTTAAAGGCAAAGCAGGATTTCCGAAATTCAAGCGGCGTAACGGACGGCCATCAGGCATGTATCTTCCGAGCAATAACCCTAAAGACATAATGATAGAGCGTCATAAAGTGAAAATCCCGACATTAGGGTGGGTAAGGCTCAAAGAATACGGCTATGTGCCGCGTAAAGCTAAAGCGATAAGCCTAACAATAACGAAACGGGCAGGAAGATATTTCGCGTCATTCTTGTTTGAGTTAAGTGCGGTAAAAGATATAAGCGCGGAGCAATCCGAAAGCATAGGAATTGACTTAGGCGTGAAAAGTTTTGCAGTAATCTCGGACGGCTGGAATTATCCGAATATCAACAAGTCCGAACGTGCAAGGAAATTAATCAAGAGGCTGAAGCGAGAGCAGCGGAAATTCTCGCGCAAGATACACAAACTCAAACAACGAAAGGAGGTAACCGCGAGTAAAAAGTGTAAACGTTCAAACTTGGACAAACAAAGGCTGAAAGTACAGCGGGCGTATATGAGACTGAGTAATAAACGTCATGACTATATCAACAAAACTGTACATGAGATAGTAAGCAGACGGCCTGAATATATCACGATAGAAGACTTGAACGTATCAGGAATGCTGAAGAACCGCCATTTATCACGGGCAATAGCTGAATGTGAGTTTTATTACTTCCGCGCATTGCTTGAACGTAAGTGTCGTGAGTATGGGATACAACTGCGAATAGTAGACAGATTTTATGCAAGCAGTAAAACGTGTTCCCGATGTGGACATATCAAGAAGGATTTGAAGCTGTCAGACCGTGTATATGAGTGTACAGAATGCGGATTAGTAATTGAC
>JAFYBQ010000004.1 GCA_017540085.1 Synergistaceae bacterium
CTGTTTAATCACAAGCCGCAGTGCTACAGATTAGGATTTACGTCCGTAGGTGCCTATATATTCGCAGGCAACGTAGCTTACGCTAAGGCTAGTCAGTCAAGGCTTTTACAAGCCTCCGGCTTTAGCCGTGAGGTTACTGACATATATTTTTATCGGATTTTTACATTATACATAAAGTGTCAAATTTTTACACATTAGTATCGAAATTTTACAGCGTGATAGAATGCAGGCAAAATCCCATTCACACACGGAGGAATCTCAATCATGCCGGACAACTTTCAGCAGGCCGAGACTAACGAGAAAAGCCACACCCAAAAATTTTGGCGCAGGTTAATATTCGACGTTTTCAGAATCGTAAATCAGGATGACTATATAGAGTTCGAGAAAAGAGTCCTCGTAGGCAGGCCGAAATTCATTGACGCTTATATTCCCTCAACAGGAATCGTCATCGAGCAGAAATCCCCCGGCATCGACCTCTCATTACCCGAAAGACAGTCGGACGGCTCATATCTCACTCCCTACGAGCAGGCTAAACGCTATTATGACTGGCTCCCAGTCTCGCAGAAAGGCCGCTACATTCTCACCTGCAACTTTCACGAGATTCACATTCACGACATGGAAGCACCTTCAGCACCGCCCGTTATCATTTCACGCGACAAAGTTTCACCCGGCAATCTCGGATTCCTTCTCACGCCCGGCGAGACTCTTCACCGCGATGTGCGAATCTCCGTTGAGGCAGGGCAGCACGTCAGAAAACTCTATGATTATCTCCTCGACTCACTCGACAGAATCGCAGAAGAGAATCATTACGACAAAAAACAATACGACAAGGCACGCGATGAGATTAACGTCTTCTGCGTCAGACTCGTTTTCCTGCTTTACGCTGAGGACTCCGGGCTGTTCCGCAAGTCTCAATTCACAGACTATTTCAGGAAGGGCGCAAACGTAGCACAGTCAGCACTCAAAGATTTATTCACCGTCCTCAAAACGAAAATACACGAACGAGACCCGTTTTTATCCGCAGACCTCAAAGAATTTCCCTACGTAAACGGCGGACTCTTTCATGATGATGTCAAATTCCCTCAGCTTGATGACAAGGCAAAACGCATTATCCTTCACGACATGGCCGGGTTCGACTGGTCGCCAATCAACCCGACAATTTTCGGCGCAATCTTTGAGGCAACACTCAATGACGAAACACGAAAGCAGGAAGGCATACACTACACATCATCAGCAAACATTCACAAGCTCATTGACCCGCTTTTTCTTGACGGCCTCACAGAGACTCTCAGCACGATTCTTGATGAGCCTGAGTCGCCCGAAAGGACTCAAAAACTGCTCGCGTTTCAGGAAAAATTATCCGCTCTGAGATTCTTAGACCCCGCGTGCGGTTCAGGGAATTTCCTCACAGAGTCCTTCACGTCATTGCGACGACTCGAAAACAGCATACTTGACGCGCTACCAGTAACAGAAAAACGCGCCGTAAAAGTCGAAATTACACAGTTTCACGGAATAGAGGCGATTAATTTCGCAGTCAACATCGCAAAGACAGCCCTATGGATTAGCGATCATCAGATGTGGAAAGAGACTCAGGAGATTACGCACTCGAACGACTCGCCCCTTCCCCTGAAAGAATATGACGGAATAGAGGAAGGCGACGCGCTGAAGTCTGAAGCTCTCATCACAGGATGGAATGTTCATCATGAAGATATGCTCTACATTATGGGCAATCCTCCGTTTGTGGGAAGGGCAAAACAGACTCAGCCTCAGCAGAAAATTGTACGCAAAACTTTCGGCAACGGGAAAATTGATTACGTCTCGTGCTGGTTCGCGGTCGCTTCCGAATATGTCAGGGACAAAAACGTAAAGGCCGCTTTCGTCGCAACAAATTCAATCGTTCAGGGCGAGCAGGTCGGCTATATCTTCAAATATCTCTGCGGAAGATGGCACATAAAAATCGATTTCGCGTATCCGTCTTTCGTGTGGAAAAATGAGCTTCCCGACAAAAGCAAAATGGCTCATGTTCACGTCGTCATTATCGGCTTCAGCACAAACCCGCCGGAAAAACGCAGGCTCTATTACGACTACACAGACGAGAACGGAGAAATACATACAGCATACAGGGAAGTTGACAACATAAATTTCTACCTTCATGAAGGGCCTGACGAGGATATAGCATTCAGGACAGACACACCGATTTGCGCGAATGCCCCGGCCATGACAGCGGGAAATATGGCAGCAGACGGAGGAAATCTCATCATTGAAGCTGAAGATTACGCAGAGTTTATCAAGAGAGAACCGGAAGCTGCGAAATATATCAAACGTTACATGATGGGCGATGAATTTATCAAGAATAAACCGCGCTGGTGTTTATGGCTTGTGGGTGCGACTCCTGACGAAATAAAGAATATGCCGCTCGTGTACAAAAGGGTGAAGGCTTGCAGGGAATTAAGGCAGAAAAGTTCACAGCCGAGACTCGCAGATATACCGCACCTTTTCAGGGAGCAAATGAATCCCGCGCAGTATGTAGCAATCCCGCAACTGTCATCAGAGAGTCGCAAATATATTCCGATGGGCTTTCTTGATGACTCTGTGATACCTGGTGCAGGCGGACTCATGATTATCCCCGGCGCAACACTGTACCATTTCGGAGTCCTGACTTCCCGCATTCATATGGCGTGGATGAGGAGAGTCTGCGGACGGCTCGAAATGCGTTACAGGTATTCCGGCGAGATGGTGTACAACACATTCCCATGGCCGGTGGCGTTACCCCCCTCCGCTTATGCTCCCTCCTGTAAAGGCTACCCCCCTTCCGCTACGCTCCTTCCCCCCTTGACAGGGGGGACTAAGGGGGGTGAAATTCATGCGCTAATCACAGAGACCGCGCAAGGGATTCTTGATGCCCGGAGGCTGTACCCTAATACGAGTTTCGCGGGGCTGTATGATGACTCACTGATGCCGATTGAGTTACGGCGGGCGCATGAGAGGAATGACCGGGCTGTGTGCCGTGCTTACGGATGGGATGAGGATATCAGCGAGGGGGATATAGTGCGGGAATTGTTCGGGCTGTATCATATGCTGACGAGAAAGTGAGGTGAGAGAAATGGATAACGTAACGGAGAAAAAGAAACAGAGCTACGTATTTGACCGCAAGCTGACGGACGAAGAGATAGAGCAGCTCATCGAGAAATACGACTATGACCCGGATAACTATCCTGATGACGGCGGGCGTATATGGGACGAGTTCGGGAATCCTACGGAGGCTACGATTTGTGCACGGTATGAGGCACTGCACGGAATAACCGAGGGGCCGTTTACGCCTGAAGAGTTCAGCAATTGGCTTGATGAGGTGTGCGCGGAGGCTGATGCAGAGTATGAAGACGAGACACGCGGAACCAACAAGCGGATTCCGGCATGACATTAAGCGCGAAAGAAGGGGAATATACCGTAACCTTCTGACAGGGGACGGCGAACTTGCAAAAGTAGTGAGTATGCTCGAACGCGGTATACCCCTTCCGGCAAAGTACCGGGATCATCCGCTTCATGGTGAGTGGGAAGGCTCGCGGGACTGTCATATACGGCCTGACTTGGTGCTGGTGTATACGCTTGAGGGTGAAGACTTGCTGATACTTGAGAGGCTTGGGAGTCATTCTGAGCTTTTCGGGCTGTGATGGAATATAATTATGACTGTTCCCAAAATTTATTTTCAGGAGATGGAATCATGACATTCTCAAGCATGTTCGGTGATTTGATTGTGCTGTTCTCGTTCCTTCTCGCGGGCTTTGTCGTCCGTGAGATATGCAAGCCTCTTCAGCGTCTCTACATTCCCGCGGCTGTAATAGGCGGAGTCCTCGCGCTGATTATGGGGCCTCAGGTACTCGGATGGGTGGAGATTCCCAAGTCTTTCGGGTCAATGGCGGGAGTGATGATTAATCTTGTTCTGACCTGCACGGTTATCGGCGTTGACATGAAGAAGTCTAAGCTCAATGCGTACCTCGCGCATCTTTGCATAATGGTATCAATTTACGGAATGCAGATGTTTGTAGGTACGTGGCTCGGCTCATTCCTCAATTCAGCATGGCCGGAGCTGCCTTTCGGATGGGGTACTGCTGCGGTGTTCTCGTTCTGGGGCGGCCATGGGACAGCGGCGGGCGCGGGAAAAGTCTGGGCTGACGAGTACGGCGTTCAGGGAATTACGGACATAGGCATGATAATGTCAACAATCGGAGTCCTTGCCTGCATGATTGTGGGAATGGTGATAATCAACTGGGGAGTGAGGCGGGGATATGCGACTCAGGCGACGAATGACTACAAGGCAAATCCGAGCATGTTCGGGGGACTACTGCCGGAAGAGAAGCGGACTCCAATCGGAACGGCGAGAGTCTCAAGCAGCGGGATCGACAATTTCTCGCTCCAGCTCTCAATAGTCCTTGCCTGCATGTTACTGGGAAATAATGTAATGTCGTGGCTGAAAGGAATCATTCCCGCGCTCAAGCCCCTTCCGACTCTCATGAACGGAATACTCGCCGGAATTGTCGTCTGGAACATCATAAAGCGCACAAGCCTGAAGGGTTACGTTGACCGCCGGACGATAAACTCAATATCAGGACTCGGCCTCGAAATAATAATAGTCTCAGCGATGGCGACAATGAACTTGAAGATGGTAACTGACCTTTTCGCCCCGATTCTTATCGTCAGCGCGGTGATAATTGTCGTTACGGCAGTGTTTGCGATTGTGCTGTGCAAATGGTGGCACCGTGATAACTGGTTCGAGAAGTGCTGCGGGTCATTCGGCGCGTCAATGGGTACTGTTCCGACAGGGCTGGCACTGATTCGCTGTGTTGACCCGGACGGGAAAACAGACGCTGCTGACACGTTAGCGATCGGAAATTCTATCTGGGCACCTGTCTACGGGAGTATGCCCGCGCTTGTGCCAATGTTCGCGGTAACAATGGGATTGGCTGTTCCTATATGGTTAGGGTTCGCGCTTATGGTCGTTCCAATTGTGATTGGGATAATATTCTTCCGCCAGAAATAGAGTCAGCAAAAAATTTCCGGGGGGCTGTGTGAAGAATCCGCAGTCCCCTCTTTTTGTGATTACGCGAAAAGTTTGCGCCTCACAGTGTAGTATGCGATCATCGTAGCAGTTCCCGTTATCGTCCATGAAACCGGGTAAACGTCCATCAATAACGCAAAATCTTTCTCCCACGCAAACGCCGTATACACCCATACGATTCGCAGGACACAGCACCCTAGCAGCACAAGCACGGAAGGAAGCATAGAATATCCCATTCCTCTCAAGCATCCTCCGCTGACCTCGTAAATGTTGCACATCCACAGGAACGCCACCGCGTGAATCATTCTGACTTCAGCAAAACGCAGCACTTCAGGATTGACCGTGTAAAGCGATAATATTTCCGTCTTCCACACAGCGCACACGAAACACGCGAATCCCGTCAGCAAAACTCCCGCCGACATTGTGAGATTGAAGACTCTTCTGCACCGTGCGTAATCTCCCGCGCCGTAATTCTGTGAAGTGAATGTTACTGCCGCCTGCGTGAAAGCCGCGACAATGTAATACGTCAGGAAATCGAAATTGAGAGCCGCCGCGCTCCCTGCACTTGCGTATGAGCCGAGGGAATTTATTGCCGTCTGAATAGTCATGTTTGAGATCGAGAATAACGAACCCTGAAGCCCCGCCGGGAGTCCTATCTTCAGGATTTGGGCTACATGCTCACGCTTTAATGACAGGCGCGAAAATCTGAAGCGGTACGGCTCTTCCTCAGTCATAAGGAAATACATAATCATGATTGAGCTTACTGCGTTTGAGATTACTGTTGCGAGTGCCACGCCAACAACGCTGAGTTTCAGGCCGATGACAAAAATCAGGTTGAGTATGACGTTAATCACTCCGCCGAATCCCAGACTCCATAATGGCCGCTTGCTGTCTCCCTTGCTGCGTAAGACCGCCGAGCCGAAATTGTACAGCATTATGAACGGCATTCCGAGGAAGTACACGCGGAAATATACGACTGCCAAATCAATAATATCATCGGGCGTGTTCATGAGAGTCAGAATCGGTTTTGCTACGGCGAGTCCCCATATCAATAAAATTATCCCGCTGATTAGTGCGAGGGATATAGAAGTGTGAACAGAGTCATGAATTTTCCCGGTCTCGTTCCGTCCGATACACCGTGCGACAACGACATTCGCGCCGACAGAGAGTCCCACGAAAATATTTACCATGAGATTTATTGCCGCGCCGTTGCTGCCCACTGCCGCCATCGCCTGAGGTGAGTCGAAACGTCCGACTACTGCGACATCCGCCGAGTTGAAGAGCTGCTGTAGTATCATGCTCGCCGCTAAGGGTAGTGAGAACAATAATATTTTGTCGAGCAGTGAGCCGTGTAACATGTCAATGCTTGTGCTGTGTCTGTGAAGGCGTAACTGTGCCATATAAATTTTCTCCTGAGTTTGTGATTTAGGGGATTATAGCACCGTCATTAAACGCACTGTTATTGTATAATTATCACATCCATAAAATTACAGAAAGGTGTTGACAAAATGAAATTGGCCGCTAAAATTGTCAAGTCAAGTCAAGTCAAGTCAAGTCAAGTCAAGTCAACCTATTGTCTTTTTTCCTGCACAGTAAGTAACGCAGCACTTTCACAGAAAAACGCTTCACGCTCAGGAGGAATCATCTCATGAGCAGAACTGAAAGAATCAAATCCATCATCGCAAGAAGAAAACCCCTCGCAGAAAATATCAACAGCATACGCTCATCAATCGCAAAAATCTCATCAGCCTACGAAAGAATGACTCCGTTGTGCAGCGCAATACTCAATGACGAGTCTATAGTCTCTTTCTTGCCGTATCCGTTCCTTGTGTTGCCCGCTGCGCGTCCTTCGTCTGTGTTATTGAGGTGGAAATCCATCTCGGCGTTAAGGATTCGTTCTAACAGAGCCTTGCTTATCTGAGTGGTGATGCCCTCTTTGCCCCATAAATCGTCTTGAGTTTTGACCCCTACGAGCATGGCATCGAGCAAGTCGTTGCTAATCTTGAGTTTTTCCTGTCTAGCTTCTTCCATTATGCTTACCTCCTGTGTATTTTCCTCTTACACAGTTCATTGTACAGTCTC
>JAFYBQ010000005.1 GCA_017540085.1 Synergistaceae bacterium
ACCACACCACACCACACCACACCTAATTGTTTGTCTTTTCCCGAAATAAAAGGAAGTCTCGGTTTCGGATTCCTGCGTTTTTCCATGACACAGCCGCTTCACATAAGGTTAGCGCGTTATCTTCCCGGCAGGCGCGGAAAAAATGCCTCAATGACTCCGGGACAGCTTCAGGGGACTCAGTCCCAGAACAAATTAACGCCCCGCATATTTGCCAAAAAAGTTATACGCCGGATTCTGGGAATGATATTCGGCAGAAAAGCAAGAGTGAATATCAGCGCGATTAGTGAAATGGTAGACGCTTTCATGTCGGCAGGGTTCAATTATTTCGACACGGCTCACGGGTACTTAGGCGGAGAAAGCGAGAGGGCTATACGCGAATGCCTTGTGAAACGTTATCCCAGAGACAGCTATATTCTTTCCGACAAACTTTCGTATAACTTCATCAGTGAGGAAAAAGACATTATGCCGCTGTTTGAGTCTCAGCTTAAAGCCTGCGGAGTGAAATATTTTGACTTCTACATGCTTCACGGGGTATCAAAGCACAGGAACGAAATATACAGGCGGTGCCGTGCGTTTGAGAATATCATAGAGCTTAAACGCGCCGGAAAAGTCCGCCACATAGGAATATCCTTTCATGATTCGCCGGAACTCTTAGCGGAAATATTAACCCTTCACCCTGAAATAGAGTTTGTACAGATACAGCTTAATTACTCCGATATTGACAGCCCTGTGATACAGGCCGGGAAAGTTTACGAGGTCTGTGAAAAATTCGGAAAGCCCGTTTTTGTCATGGAACCCGTGAAAGGCGGAGTGCTTGCGAATCTTCCTGACGAGGCAAAAAGGATTCTTGACGGCCTTCACGGCGGAAGCTATGCGAGTTACGCTATACGTTACGCAAAATCTTTCCCGAATGTCGTCCTCGTTCTGTCGGGCATGAATGATATTAACATGGTAAGGGACAATACTGCATTCATGAAAGACTTTCAGCCGCTAACCGAAAGAGAGCTTGAAGCACTCGGCAAAGTGAAGAAAATAATCAGGAAGCAGAACGCGATTCAGTGTACATCATGCCGATATTGTGTCGATGTCTGCCCGAAAGATATTCCGATCCCGGAAATTATGGGCTGCATTAACAACAAAATGCAGTATAACATTAGCGGAAAGGCTTCTGTAGGTTTCGGCTTCTACTATGTCGTTCACACAAAGAATCACGGCAGGGCATCAGACTGCATAAAGTGCGGAAAATGTGAAAGGGAATGCCCTCAGCACCTGCCTATACGCGAGCTTCTAGCCAAAGCCGCAGGAATGTTCGAGTGATGGTCAGTCCTTCTTCCTACCGAATGCCTGTCCCAATAATTTCCATTCCTCGAATTTCCGCACCGCCGTAACAGCCGAATATATCCCCGCGCTTACGGCAATTACTCCCAGAATCCACAGCGCACGAATCCCAATCCCCGCAGAGACATCATACGGCCACACAAACCGATACGCTATCACCGCAAAATACACCGCCGATAATGCCACGAGATACTCACCCGCAAGAGGCCATGAGAATATCCCTAAAGGCCGTCCCAGT
This sequence comes from Synergistaceae bacterium, assembly GCA_017540085.1. Taxonomy (NCBI): domain Bacteria; kingdom Thermotogati; phylum Synergistota; class Synergistia; order Synergistales; family Synergistaceae; species Synergistaceae bacterium. The sequence goes on from JAFYBQ010000005.1 coordinate 1,577, forward strand.
TTCCGCCGGACATAGTACAGCCCTAACAGCCCCGACAGCGTAAACGCAATTCCCGGAGCAAGCGCGAGTCCGTTATAGCCCATCGGCCAAACGAGAATCACAGACAACAACGCCGTAGCCCCCACGCTGAACGCCGTAACCCTGAACGCCTCACGCGGCATTGACAGGGCATATAGCGCGCGCATTACTACCGTAGAACACGCCATACCCGGCAAGCCCAGCATACTGAACGCAAGAGTCGACGACGTTGCAGACCACGCCCAACCGCCGAACTCCCCGCGAACAAACACAAGGTGAACAAACTCATCCGAAATCGCTATCACTCCCAGCGAGGCCGGAAGCACTACGAACAATGCGAACCTCACAGCCTGCTTCAGCGTGTCGACAAATTCATCGTCATCCTTCGCCCGCGACAACTGCGGTAATACAGCCTGAGAGATAGCAATCACGAATAATCCCAGCGGCAATTGAAGTATCCTGTTTGAGTAATTGAGGACGGATATGCTTCCTTCCTGCAGAAATGAGCCAAGCATACGGCTTATTACCGGGTTGACCTGATTCAAGGAGAGGCCCGCCGCGTATGGCAGAAACAATTTCATGATACGGCGTAATTCCGGGTCTTTCATGTCAGGCCGAACAGGATAAATCACAGCATTCAGCCTGAAACTGTAAAGCCACTGAGTCAGGAAATGTGCTACCCCTCCGCATAACACTGACAGCGCAAGACCGTATACCCCGAAACGCGCCGCGAATATCGGAGCCGTAACAATGAAAACAAGATTGCTGAATGCGGGCGACAATGCCGGGACAAAAAATGACCCTAACGAATTTAGCTCGCCCATCGTCAACGCACTTAACGATATTACGATAAGAAACGGAAACATCCACCGCGTAAGCTCAACCGCAAGAGAATGGCTCTCAGGGGAAAATCCCGGTGCCATTACGCTCACAAGTCCGGGCGCGAATAATATTCCCAGTCCCACAACTATAACTGTTGCTGATAATAATACTGTCGCTGTATGACGGGCTAACGTTAATGCACTCTCCCTGCTTTTCGCGAGTGCCTGAGAGAAAACCGGCACAAACGCCGCCGATAATGCACCCTCCGCAAGCAACTGACGCGCCAAATTCGAGAGGGTATACGCTACGTTGAATGCGTCCATGTATTTTGTCGCTCCGAAAAACGCCGCCACTAACACTTCACGCGCAAGACCAAGTATACGGCTCAACAGAGTCCCCGCCATCATGAAGACCGCATGACGTACCATTGAAGGATTATTGTTATTCTGCAAAGTTTTATCACCCGGCAGAATTATACACACCAGCGGACGCTATGGTATAACCGCACACCACGACAGCCCCGGCCTTTTCACAAGCCTCATATAATCGTAACATTGTCGTGCCTGTCGTAAATACGTCATCAACAAGCGCAACTCTCAATCCGCGTATGTCCTCCGTAATTTTGAATACGTCATGAGGCATTTCACGGCGTGTTTTCATGGCCTGTAATGCATGGCGGGGAATTTCCTTTGTCCATTGAGCAACGTCAAGAATTTTTATATCCCAGTAATCGCACATTCCATTTGCTATTTCTCTTGACTGGTTATAGTGCCTTACACTGTTTATGTGAAGGGGGACGGGTATAAGGTAATCTGCTTCAGTTGTCCTGAATATTTCTGCTATGTGTCTTCCTATTGAAGCGCATAATTCTTTTCTGCCTTTGTACTTGAATGCATGTATGACTTTCTTGATATTTGTACGGTAGCTGACCGCTGAATATACGGTAAATTTTCCCGCGTACCTGACAATAATATTACCGTCAAAAAGTGAAGGTATTACCCTCGAAGGTATTTCGGCTTTTCTGAGCCTAGCCCGGCAAATTTCGCAGGGGTTTCCGCCGATTCGCCCGCATATTTCACAGCTTGACGGCCAAATCATATGGAGGAGATATTCAGCCAGCCGCCTATAATTTATCCCGCGCAATATGGACAAGCTCATCACACCGATTATTCCGCTCATCGTCCGAATGCCCTTTGACCCAGTGCCAGCTTACCCGGTGAATCTGAGTCAGACTGTCTAATTCCTCCCACAAATCGCGGTTGAGTACATCACTTCCCGCAGAAGTACGCCAGCCGTTTCGCTTCCATTTCTGAATCCAGCGTTTGACAAATGCATTCTGCAAATACGCCGAGTCCGTATGCAGGTCAACTTCACACGGGACTTTCAGAGCCTCAAGCGCACGTATCGCCGCAGTAAGCTCCATTCTGTTATTTGTCGTGCTGACTTCTCCGCCGGAAATCTCGCGCTCTTTGTCGTGTTCGGGGGAATAGAGGATTGCCGCCCATCCTCCTTTGCCGGGATTCGGGGAGGCTCCTCCGTCTGTGTAGATTATTACATGCGGTTTCATTTCTCACTCCTCGAACGATATACTAATCACTACAGGGCCTTCAGTGTAAATATCCCCTGAAGCAAGAGCCGAGATTATCACGGGAGATTTTATCCTGCTGAGTTTTTCCGACGCGCTGAAAAATGCTTCCCCGTCGAGCGTCCCGACATTGTTTGTGGCAGGTTCGGGCAAAATTCCGTCATTGATGGCCTTGTTCCTGAGTTCGCGCAGAAATATGTGAAGTATATCCTCCGGCTTTGACTTTGATGATGACATGTCGACAAACTTTCGGTAGACTGGAGTCCCGTCCCTGTATGTGAGAATGCTCGCTCCTGTCTCAAGACGAATCATAACGCGCATATTTTCCCCGGCTGTGTAATTCTCACCCGACAATGCCCGGACGTAATGCCGAATATCCGCGCTCAATATCTCGGTGATTACTGCCTCTTCTGATCCCGCGTCATATTCGATGGGAATATCCCGCAGCCTTGTGAATGACTGATCCGAAATCCGCTCAAGAACATTCAGCTTCACATTCTGCTTCAGGGCGTTCAATCCCGAAATTATTTCCTCACGCGATGAGCCTTCCTCGAATGCCGTCTGAGCCAGCAACATATTCGCGCTGAGGGCTATAGATTCGTTCCGCAGTGATTTCAGCTCCCGCCGAAGCTGTGATGACTCCTCCCGCATTACCCGCAGTGCCGCTTCAAGCTCGCGTTTCTCCTGCTCAAGAAGTAATTTATCGTTCCTCATAGTGTCAAGCTCAAACCCTGCAAGGTCAAGACTCGCTGACGTTTCCGCAAGTGAGACCCTCATGTTCTCCGTGTCGCGCTGACTCATGTTTAGCTGAAACTGTGAGTCGTACAATTGCTGCTGAAGAATTTTCATGCCGAATAAAGCCGTCCTGACATCCTGCGACAATACTGCCATTACTGCAATTATTCCCGCCGCTATTATTCCTCCTGTCATGGCCGTGATGAGCCTGCTTGTGTTCTTTGGACGGAGACGGAATATTGAGACGCGCTTTTTCCCCCACTTGTAGCCGACATAATCGCCCAGCACCGACAATAGCGCGCTGGCAATAATCAGCGACAGTATAGCGAGCCAGTTTGTGTCTGAGAGAAAGTGCGGGAACATGGCCGGGGGTCATCTCCTTTTCGCGAGTATCGGCGACAATTCCGAGATAAACACCGCAATAAATATCAGCCCGCACCCCGTGAGCATTCTTGCTGTTACTGTCTCATTCAGGAAAATCACACTGCTTGCCAGCCCGAAAACTGACTCTAGGCTCATTATGATTGTGGCGTGTGAAGGCTCTGCGTATTTCTGCGCGATTACCTGTACCATGTAGCATCCGAATGTAACGAACACTATCGTGAATATCAGCTCCGCAAGACCGCTGTAACTGAGATATTCCGCAGGGGACTCGAACATCAATGACGACACTAACGCAGCCGCCGCTAATGATACGAACTCGGCGAAACTCAGCGCGATAGGGTCAGAGTCGTGCGCGTAACGGCTTATCGCTATTGCCTGCACCGCGAATGTTACGGCGCATATCACCGTCAGAATGTCGCCTATATACCCGTCAGCCCCGGATGACTCATCGCCCGAAAGCAAATACATTCCCAGCACACACAAGACCGCCGCGCCTATCGTCAGCCAGCCGGGAAATTTCTTCCGCAATGCCCAAAGCATGAACGGCACCATCAGTACATACGTCGCTGAAATGAACGCCGAACGTCCCCCGCCTATGTAGCGCAGGCCGACTGTCTGAGTCGTTATCGCGAGGAACAACAGAAAGCCGATAATGAGTCCGCCCCTCAAGGTTTGACGGAATGAAGCATTAATCCTTTTGCGGAAGAATATATATATCATGGCCGAACCCGCAGAAAATCTCAGGAACAAAAGCCAGCAGGCCGGGTAAATTCCGACAAGTATCTTCATTGTGGGAAAGCTCAGTCCCCAGAATAAAGCGCAGTAAAGCAATCCCAAGTCAGCAAGCATTAAACGATTCTCCGCGCCTCAAGATAGTATCTCTTCTCTGTCGCATGACCCATCGAGAAAGTTTTTCGGGGAAGTGTCCCGTTCTCGGAAATAACACGGAAGAAATTTCGCTTTGCGTCCGCGTCAAACGCAGGAAGCTCAAAGCCTATACAGCCCGGCACATTCGAAAGCTCCCTCAATGCGTCTGTGTCATGAATGTAATCAATCTCATATTCTCCCGCGTCAAGATATTTCTGCAATACGATTAACGCTGAAGCACCTTCCGTTTTGCTGATGTGGATTTTTCCCTCTGTGCCTGAGGCGTAATACGTTATCGGCCATGAGTCGCCCCCTTTGCAGATATTATTCTCAATGTCAGAAATGAATTTGTCAGGCTCAATCCCCTTAATGATTCTGTGGATAGGCTCAAATTTTATTGCGTCATCATAAATATTCTCAAGCTCTACCATAGCATAGCGCGATGTTATTCCGTCCTCGTAACATGCTTTAGCCGCGGCCAGCGAGTGATTACCGTCCCCGACAGCAAAGACCAGCGACAATTCCCGGCTCTTTCGCTTTATGTAGGAGTCTATTCTCATGTTCAGCGCACGGCGGTGATCCCCTCGGATAAGCCAGCCCCGTATGTGTCCGCCGTCCATCATCAAATCGAAATCGTACAGCTTCTTCATGGAATGTTTTGCGAGGCTCAGAGGCTCTATTATTTCGCGCTTCTCATCATCGCACAATAATATTACGTGTGAAAGCTCAAGCGGTGAATTTGCGCGGATATTTTTGCGGGGGGGGATTCGTTCTTTAACGGTCTCTTCTGTGGCGCGGATTAGGGGCGATGTTCCCGGCCTGTAGTCGTATTCCTCTAGGTCAATAAGCCCGACAATCCCGCGGCGTGTCGTTCCGTCAATCATTTCACGCTCGACATATACATATGCGTTCTTGTACTCGGTGAAGATATTTTGCGTGAGATAGTCATTCATTGCCTCAGTGATTCCTGTGATGGCCTGCGTGTTGTCGTCCTTCAGGCTCGTCAAAAAGGCTTCAGGGAGTATCAGGTTCAATGCTGACGGAGAAGCCCCGGCATAGTCTTTCACTTTCTGCCAGTAATCCGGCTGACTCGTAAACTGGTCGCAGGCAACAACCGCCCAGCGCGATATGTCATCAACATTAGGGAGCAGAAAATTTCCCGGTGTGAATATGGTGTGTCATTCCCTTCGTGTTTGAGATGGGAATAATTTTAGGCGGGGGATAAATGTGCGTCAATTGGTATATCCCGCGCCGTCAGAAATTCACACCGCCTGACCCCGTATTATGTCGTCCATTGTCTGACGCTGTGCCACAATCCGCGCTTGCCCGTTCTCCGCGAATATCACAGCAGGCCGCATTAGGCAGTTATACCCGCTCGACATGCTGAAGTTATATGCCCCGGTGTTATACAGCGCAATAATATCCCCGGCCTTTACCCGCTGAATTTCCGCGTCATCTATGAGAATATCCCCGGACTCACAGCATTTTCCTACGATTGAGACCTTGCCGCCGTTCGAGGGACGGTATATTTCACCGCCGACATCATCAACTTTCACTGCGTCATATTCTGCCTGATACAATGCATAGCGGGGATTGTCGGCCATTCCTCCGTCAACAGCTATGTATGTTACTTCGGGCAGCTCCCGGACATTCTCGACGGTGTACAGCGTTATTCCCGCCTCTGAAATTATCCATCGGCCAGGCTCAAGAATCGCGCAGGGAACTTCAAGCCCGTAACTTTTGCACCCGTCAATTAATGCCCTCATCATCGCGTCCGTGTAGTATTCTGACTTCATGGCCGGGATTGAGGGATTCTTCACAGCTCCGAAACCGCCGCCCATGTTAAGCTCCCTTGTGTCGAAATTCAGCGAGGCTTTAAGGTCTCTCATGAGGCGGACAATTACGGCGATGGATTTCGTGTAGTCGTCCGTGTCAAAAAGCTGTGAGCCTACATGAAAGTGCAGCCCGGTCATCTCGACATTCTCACACTTGGCCGCGTACTTTATCGCCTCAGTTAGCATTGAGCCTTCACGGGAATCCGCAGGCACTCCGAACTTTGAGTCGGTGCTTCCTGTTGCTATGTATTTGTGCGTGTGTGCGTCAACTCCGGGTGCTACACGAATCATTACCCGCTGTATTATCCCTTCACGGCCCGCAAATTCGTTGATTGTCGTGATCTCGTCAGGGTGGTCGACTATTATCCGCCCTACACGTGATTTTACTGCGTACTCTATTTCGCGGCGGCTCTTGGCGTTGCCGTTCATTTCTATGTTCTCAGGAGGAAATCCCGCGCTTAACGCCGTATACAATTCCCCTTCCGACACTACATCAAGCCCGATGCCCTCATCATGAATCAGTTTCGCCATCGCACGAATAAGAAAGGCTTTCCCCGCGTAACGTACTTTCGTGTTCTCCCAGCGGTCAAGAAATGTATCTCTCAATTCTCGGCACCTTGCGCGAATTATCCCAGTGTCGAAAACATATAACGGTGTCCCGAATCTTTGCGCTAATTCCTGGCAGTCAATGCCCGCCCATGTCAAGCGTGTAATTTCAATCCGCCCCTTTCTGTGAGTGTGCGATGATTATACAAAATTTTCCGCCGTGATATTATGTGTGAAAATTACAGGGAAGGTATCATTGATGACTAGCCTGCAAGAATTTGAACAACACAATTTCACTAACTCACCTCATGTACACGATATTACCGTCATATTTCCGTCGAGGGAGATATATTTTTCGCCCGGGCTGTTAAACATTATGAGGCTTGACTCTTCCACTTGCCCGAAAACTTTAGATCAGTGGTACGAATTATGCCACCCCGAAGATCATATAAAGCTCGCAAAGTTCGAGGCCACTATTTACAGCAATGAACCTGAAGTTACCATCACTAGAAAGCTATACTGCGGGGACGGTCAGTACAGAAATTTCCGGCTTTACGCGACTATTCAGCGGGGGAAATTCGGAAAGCCCGTAAAACTCACAGGGTCAGAAACTACAGCCCTTTCCGCGTGGCTTTCGTCAGCAAATGAAGGAGACACAATAGAATGCCCCGGCCATGACGGAAGAGCTAGAATACTTGAGGCCGTAAGGCTACAGGGCATAATGACACTGCGCGACACCGGGCTTATTCATGACATGGAGCAGGAAAATCTCAGACTTCGCCGGGAAATTCAGCGGAGAATTTTTGCGCGGGGTGAGCTTCACACACTCCCTGAAGATTTCAGCAGGGCGGCGGTCATTCGCTCACGGCTTGAGGACTGTATCAATTCCGCGCTCAATGTCCTTACGGGCGACAACAGGCTGAAGGCGTTACGGCGGTCGCTGGGCGAGACTTCAATCACAATAGGCATAACGGGATTAACGTCAAGCGGAAAATCATCATTCCTTAACGCGCTTTTAGGGGAGCGTCTCATTCCCGAACAGACTCGCGCAACAACTAACATCCCAATAATATGCAGGGAAGGCGAATCACGGTCAGCAAAAATACACTATCAGGACGGACGCACGGACACTATCAGCGGGGAAAATCTCACAGCCTCATTCATGAAGGGCATTGCGTCAGAGAGCCATAATCCCGGAAACAGGTCTGGCATTTCACGTGTAGAAATCTCTATGCCCGGCGCAATTATCCCGGAAGGTATATGCTTTGTCGACACTCCCGGATTTGACGCTCTTGCAGGGTCAGGAGGGGCGGCACTCCGTAACATTCTGCCCGAACTCGACATGATGATTTACGTTACACCCGTAAGAGCGCGGCTTAAAGGGGCGGACTATGACTACCTGAGAGTCATTACGGCCATGAATGACAGACTCGTGTTCGTGCTGTCGCAGATTGACTTAGAGAGAGACGACACGGAAGCAGGGCAGGTAATACACTCGGCGCATGACAAGATACTTTCTGACATAAGCGCGATACGTCAGGACATGCAGAAATTCAGCGGCAAAGATTACGATGTCATACCAGTGTCAGCAAAAAACGCCCTCGAAAATTTCTACAGCAAAAACTCTCAGGCTTGGCGCGACTCTAACATCATGGACGCTGTAGACTATTTCGCGGATTTAGGGAATGACTCATACATTCGGGCATTGCTTCTCAGGGCAGAGCGTTCGCTGAAGATTGCTGACGGTGCAATAACGCGCAGGGAGGTCAGCGGGTCTTCACGGTGGCGGCTTCTTGATGTGGCGGGGAAACTGCGCGGGCTTCTTGCTGACGGTCATAATGTCCCGGAAATTACAGCGGGGTATACATTTGCCGAAAGCGTCATCAGTCCCAAGAGTCAGAGCCGTAATATTCTGTCGTCCCTCATAGCGTCAATGCGTGAGAGAGAATTTTACTCCCGTTTCTTTTCGCTGAATGCTGTGGCCGGGAAACGCAAAATAATTCTCTTAGGCGCAGAACGTAAACAGAGCCTGAAACTTTTTGCCCGTCTCGCTCACAATCTCATGCTAGAGACACTTCCCGACGGCGGAATGACATCGGGCGAATGGCTGTATACCGGGCATACTCCGCCGTTTGAGTGCGTCAGGCTTTCCGGGAGCGGGGGCGCGTGTACCGCACTTATTGCGCCGTCTGACAGGGATATTCCGCAGGGGGTAGACTGGCATAAATTATTCCGGGAATTTGTGCCTGTGGTCAGCGTTGACTTGGCGCGGGTTGACTCTGGGCTGTCTGACCTCGTGAACTCGCCGTATATTACCGGGCTTGCGCTGTCGGAGTGGGTTATGGCTTTCGGAAACGCGGGAATGTTCGACACAAGGCAGATTGATTTAGTGTCGCAGGTGCCGGAAAGAGTCGCAGAATTTGTTGAGCTTAACGGGATTAAGAGTCCTGAGTGGTTCATTTACGAGAACTACAAAATTTTCTGAGAAAGTTATCGATGAGTCTGCGGGCTATGCTTGCCTCGTCAGGGATATTCATATTCATGATTTCTGACGGGGAATAAAATCCGGCCTTCAGTATCTCGTTTCCGTCCGGCAAAACTTCACCCGACTCATATTCCGCCGTGAATCCCAACATTAACGAGTTAGGGAACGGCCATGTCTGAGAGCCGTAATACTTTATGTTCCTCACAGAGATATTCACTTCCTCGCGGATTTCACGTGTTACGGCCTCTTCAAGCCTTTCTCCCGGCTCAACGAACCCCGCTATAATGCTGTAACGGTCATCAGGCCACGCAGCATTATGGGCAAGCAGCAATTTCCCGTCATTCTCCACAGCCGTAATCACCGCAGGCGATATTGGCGCGTAGTACACTGCCCCGCAGGACTCACATTCCCGGCCGTAATCGTCTGAATGAGGAAAGATTTTCCCCCCGCACTTTATGCAGTAATGCGCGGATCTGTTCCATGAAGCAAACTGTAATGCACCGGATGCCACCGTGAACGCTTTATCCCCGGCCATGTGCCACAATTCACGCAGAGTAACAAGCCTCATACCGTCAGCAAGATTCGCAGGCTCTTTCACGTCAAGCCACGCAGGAAGATTTTTCCACACTCCCGGCAGTTCTCGCGAGGACATTATCACATCAAGCCCGGAGATTTCACCGTCAGAAAAATCATAACACCCTTCACGGATTAATATCATGTTCCCGGAAAATATCATCATCATCAATCACTCCTCAGCTATAATATACAGCAAAAAATTCTAGGTGATTATATGCTCACTATCACTACAGAAGGAAAATCAGCCTCCGACGCTCTCACTATCGTAAAGAATGCTATCACTTCAGGCGACGGCGTGAAGGTTCTTGTTGACGGCCCCTCACAGGCTGAGACGCTGAGGAAATTTCTTGAGGCTCAGGGATATTCCGTAATGCTTGAAGATGATGACGGAACACTATACCTTACGGCCAGCAAAGAAGACTCACAGTCAGCAAAAACTCCCGCCGTTACTCCCGCAGTTACAGCAGAAAAGCCCGCAAAAGAGGAACACGCCGCTATAGGTGTAATAATCTCAGGCAGGAACAGGGACATTAATTCGGCGTTCATGAAAAAGTTTCTTCTGTCGCTCCTCAAAGCTGAGACAAAGCCCGACATTATCGCGCTCCTCGATGCCGCTGTGAAGATTGCCGCGTATAATTCTCCGCTGTGCGTAACTCTCAAGAAACTTGAGGCCGTGAACGTTCGTATTCTCATCTCGGAGCAGTGCGCCACAAGGCTGGGCGTTAATGAGGCGGCAGGGGCAGGGATTATTCTTGACATGGCGGAAATTCTTGACGAAATTTTTTCATGCAGTAAGATTGTCAGCATTTGATACACTGAAGGAGGAGTTATTTTTGTCGTACAAACTCGGAGAAGTCATAATCTCACGCGACACTATCGCAAAAAGAGTGAAAGCACTTGCTGACGAAATAGCGTCCCAAGCCGAAAGAGACAAGCCGCTTGTCATCGTAGGAATTTTGACGGGGGCGGCATTTTTCCTGACTGACCTTGTGAGGGAGCTGCCGGAGGATTTAGATGTGAGGGTTGATTTCATGTCCGTAGCGTCTTACGGGGACAGCACGAAATCAAGCGGGGTCGTTCGCATATTCCATGACCTAAAGACTAATATCGAGGGGAAAAATGTTATTGTCGTTGAGGATATTATTGACAGCGGGCTTACACTGTCGCACCTTCTCGGACTGTTGCAGGGGAGAAATCCGAACAGCCTGAAAGTCTGCGTCCTCCTCGACAAGAAAGAACGCAGGAAAACGGAAGTACATGTAGACTACTGCGGGTTCAGCATTCCCGACAAGTTTGTAGTAGGGTACGGGCTTGACTGTGCGGGAATGTGGCGGCACTTGAAGGACATCAAATATGTGATTGAGGAATAATCATTGCCCCTCTCCCTCCCCCATTGGCAGGGGGGACGAGGGACTCGCCGGGGACTCCTGCCTCCCCTGCGAAAGGGGAGGTGGCCGAAGGCCGGAGGGGTCGCAACCCTGCAAAAGGGGAGGTGCCTGAAAGGCGGAGGGGTCGCAACCCTGCAAAAGGGGAGGTGCCTGAAAGGCGGAGGGGTCGCATTTCACCTGATGATATAATCATTCGCAATTTTCGCAAATTAGGAGGTTATTATTTATGCCGGAAAACTCAACAAAGACACGTGAGACTTTCGCAAGCAGGCTCGGCTTCATATTCCTGTCAGCAGGGTGCGCCATCGGTCTCGGAAATGTGTGGCGTTTTCCCTTCATCACCGGCAAATACGGCGGAGCGGCTTTCGTCCTAATCTACATACTGTTCCTGCTGTTTCTTGCCATGCCCATTATGGTTATGGAGTTCGCAGTGGGACGTGCTTCAGGTCAGAGCATGTCGCGGTCATTTCTCGTTCTCAGGCCGGAGCATAAAATCTGGTCGCTCTGGGGCTACATCGGCTGGGCGGGGAATTACGTCCTCATGATGTTCTACACCGTCGTAAACGGTTGGATGATTGCCTACACATATTACTCTTTCTCCGGGAAACTTGACGGCCTTAACCCGGAGGCTGTCGGCTCGTTCTTCGGCGGAATGCTCGCTAATCCCTATGAGCTTACTTTCTGGATGGCTGTCGTGATAATTTTCGGTGCGCTGGTATGCTGGGCAGGACTTCAGAGCGGCGTTGAGACTATCACAAAAACTATGATGTGCGGGCTGTTACTGCTCATGATTGCGCTTGCTGTAAGGTCTGTAACTCTTGACGGAGCCGGGAAAGGTATTGAGTTCTACCTCAAGCCCGATTTCAGCAAGATAATTACGGACGAGGCCGGGAATTTCTCACTGTCTCACCTTTTCAGGACACTTTACGACGCATTAGGGCAGGCATTCTTCACGTTAAGCATCGGCATTGGGTCAATGGCTATTTTCGGGAGCTACATTAAGCGCGACAGGTCATTACTCGGCGAGAGCGTTATTATCACGGCTCTTGATACTTTTGTTGCACTCGTGGCCGGATTGATTATCTTCCCGGCGTGCTTTGCTTACGGCATTAATCCGGGAGCAGGGCCGGGACTGATATTCGTTACACTCCCGAACATGTTTAATCAAATGCCGGAGGGGCGCATATGGGGCGCATTGTTCTTCCTCTTCATGAGCTTTGCGGCTCTGTCTACCGTTGTGGCGGTCTTTGAGAATATTGTCGCCTGCTACATGGACAGGTTCAACATGTCAAGACACAGTGCCGTTGCCGTAATGACCGTAACAATAATCCTGCTCTCTATACCGTGCGCGTTAGGCTTTAATGTGTGGGCGGACTTTCAGCCATTGGGAGCAGGAACGGGCGTTCTTGATCTTGAGGATTTCATTGTCAGCAACAACCTTCTCCCGATTGGCGCACTGGTCTACCTGATGTTCTGCGTTACGCGCTACGGCTGGGGATGGGACAAATTCATAGCAGAGGCCGACACAGGAAAAGGCTTGAAGTTCCCGCAGGCTTTGAGGGGATATTTCACCTATGTAGTGCCGCTGATTATCCTGCTGATATTGGGAATGGGATACTATCAGACATTCGCAAAATAGCGGGTATGCTATAATTTAACGCAATTCAAAGAGGGAGGAAATATTACGATGACAAAATACGTCTGCACGGTATGCGGCTATGTCTATGACCCCGCAACAGGAGACCCCGACAACGGAGTAGCCGCAGGAACAAAATGGGAGGATGTCCCGGAAGACTGGGTATGCCCCCTTTGCGGAGTGGGAAAGGAATTATTCGAGGCTCAGTAGGCCACGAACGCACAAAGATACATAATACCCCCGGTTTAACCTCACCGCCGGGGGTTTTTGCTTGTCTCGTGTAATATAATGTGCAGTATCCTAAACGTTTTCACACGGAAAAGGGAGGCGCATTTTTATGGGTATGCTTTTCGCTTTTATCGGTGCTACTGTCTTCCTTATCGGCCTGTATCAATGGGCTTTGGGCGGGGCAAGCCTGTGGCAAATCTTCAGGATTAGGCGCGAGGAAAAATCTATGTCCCGCGATGAGAAAAACGAGGCAGAGCGCGAAATCAAACAGCTTGAGCAGTCAGCAGACAGAACTATATCGGCCTCGCTGAGGATTATTGCTGTACTGGCCGTGTTAGTGTGGCTGTTCCTAGGCGTTACTGTCATTCTTGACTGGTTCGGAATTAACTGGGTCAGCTCTATGTATTCACGCGCTAAAGCATATTGGGCAACACCGGGTATGCAGTCTCAGCAGGCAACACAGACACGAAACGACACACTCCGAAACATGGGTAACAGCTTCAGGAGGTAATATCATGATACGGCTTGCAGTTTTCGACCATGATATGACAATCGTAGACAGCTCTTATGCCATCATGGAAGGGTTCAATTACGTTGCACGGCATGAAGGACTGCCGGAAGTCTCGCACGAACTCACAATGAAGTACATTGCTACGCCTATTCCGACATTCTGCGAGGGGCTACTGGGAGACTACCGCCCCGAATGGATTAGGCTGTACAGGTCTCAGGCAGAAAGGCTCGAACGCGAATTGATACGGCCTTTCCCGGATACAGTCTCAACAATGAAAACTCTCCGCAGTATGGGCGTAAAGCTGGCTGTCCTGTCGAACCGCGAACATCCGTCAAACGCTCTGAAACACACCGGGCTTGACATTCTTTTTGACCGCATTGTAGGGGCTGAGGAGCCTTACGGACATTTGCCCTACAAGCCTGACCCGGCCATGATGGACGCTCTCATGAAGGATTTGCGCGTTCCTCCGTCTGAAACTGTCTACGTTGGCGACGCTGATATTGACATCGCTACGGCTATCGGTGCTCACGTAAGGGGAATAGGCATTACCGCAGGCAACTTCACTCATGACGACTTCATGACGCTGGGCGCGTGGAAAAGTATCGACACACTATCCGAAATCATAGACATCATCAAGCAGGATGCCCTATCATAACTCGCTCATAAACACGTCAGGGCCTCTTGCGGCTTACGGCGAATATACAGAGGATACACCGCAGTATTCACGTCCGGGACTCGTTCAGAAGAAAAGAAACTTTGTCCCCGTCAATCATCTTTCGGGAGAAGCAAGCATATACCTTCAGCGTTACGCCTCTTCCCCGGTGGGCTGGTTCACTTGGTGCAGGGAGGCTTTCACGACGGCTAAAGCTGAGGACAGGCCGGTGTTCCTCTCCATAGGCTACAGCTCTAATCACTGGTGCAGGGTCATGGGCCGCGACTGCTGGAATGACACTGAAACCGCAGGAATGATTAATGATGTCTGCATTCCCGTCCTAGTCGACAGGGAAGAATATCCCGACATTGACGCGCTTATGATGGAGATTTGCCGAGTTCAGAACGGGAGCGCAGGTTACCCCCTCAACATTTTTATGACACCTGAAGGACTGCCGTTTATGTGCCTAACTTGGCTCCCAAAAAGGACTATGGGACAGATGACAGGCATCACCGAAATCATGCCGCGAATAAAATGGCTGTGGACAGTTCAGCGCGATGATGTCGACAGAGCCGCAAGGGAGCTTCAGCAGTCAGCAAAAGAAAGGCTTGATATATTGTCCGGGGAAAAATTCAGATCAGGCGGCAGAATAGGGAAATTCACCGCATACACTGCGCTTGATGATATACGGTCAATTTTCGACATACGCTGGGGCGGTTTCGGGGACAGGCCGAAATTCCCGGAGCATGACAAACTATTATTCCTCGCGGGACAGTCGGCAGAAAACTCTTCAGCAAGCACTCGCGACAAGTCAGACGCTTCTACTATGACTGATATTACTTTGCGGCGAATGTGGCGGGGCGGTATTCATGACCATCTCGGCGGAGGGTTCTCGCTGTATTCGGCTGATGAGCAGTGGCTTGTTCCGCATTTCGAGAAGCTATTGTGCGACAATGCTATGCTACTGTTGACGGCCTCAATGATGAGACGGAATAATGATACTCCATTCTTACGCATGTTCGCTGAGGATATTATTTTCTGCCTCACTAAATATTTTGCTGACGGCGATGCTTTCTCGCAGGGCTTCAGGTCAGCCATTGACGGCGATACGCCTGAAGGTGAGGGACGCTATTACCTGTGGAACGAGAACGAAATAAAATCCATTCTCCCGGAAGGCGACACAGGACTATTCTGCGCGGCTTACGCTGTATTACCGTCGGGCAATTTCGGCAGTGAATTGGCGGGGTCTCAGATGTCGTGGAATATTCTGTACGAGGCTTCTACCGTTACGGAGCTGGCAAGACGCTACGGCCTAAGAGGGGAGGAAGTTACTTCACGGCTTTATGAGGCTCGGAAAATATTGCTGGACTACAGGGACAGGCGTTATCCACTGTCAGCAGACAGCAAAATTCTCATGAATTGGAACGGGCTGGCTATCGCGGCTTTGTCCCACGCGGCTGTGTCGTTTGACGTACCCGAATGGAAAGACATCGCTGAACGCACCGCAATGTTCATCACGAAAAACTTTCACGCCAAAGGG
The DNA here is from genome assembly GCA_017540085.1 of Synergistaceae bacterium. Taxonomy (NCBI): domain Bacteria; kingdom Thermotogati; phylum Synergistota; class Synergistia; order Synergistales; family Synergistaceae; species Synergistaceae bacterium. Next base: position 17,385 of record JAFYBQ010000005.1, read on the forward strand.
GGCGAATGGCTCAGAGTTTGGACGGGCGGAAAGGCTTATATCACCGCTACGGCTGAGGATTACGCCTATATGTTACTGGGAGCGGTTGAACTGTACAAGGCTCAGAAACATTTTAACGCTACAGAAAAACAGCTATCCGAATGCGCTGACACTGCGCGGACTTTTGCCGATATTCTCATGGAAAAGTTTTCGGACGGGAAAGGGGGCGGATTGTTCCTCACTGAGGGGAATATTTCCGGCTTCAGGCTAAAATACGCAGTGGATATTAACTCGCTTCCGTCATATAACGCTGTCGCCGCTATCGCTCTTGATGAGCTGGCATTCATTCTTGAGGAAAGAAAATATTCTGATGAGGCGCGAAAGATTATCGGGTGCTTCTCACACTACGCAATGGAAAACCCCGTAAAATGTCTCAGCATGATTACGGCGGATTTGATGTTCAGGGCGTTCAAGCCAAAGAAAAAGCCGGAGCCTGTAGCCGTCCCAGTCCCAACAGACGAGGAACTAAACAGAGAAGATACACCGACAACACCGGAGCAGTCATCAGAAGAGAGAAAATCAGCAAGAGCTTCACGCAGGACACAAAGACAGGAGGCGGCATCATCATCAGCAACGACACAAAGAGCTTCACGCAGGAGCGCAAGGTCTCACAGGAATAAATCTTAGACCCCTACGACCCCTCCGTCAGCGACCCCTCCGCCTTTCAGGCACCTCCCCTTACGCAGGGGAGGCAAGAACTCCGGCAGGGGAGGCAGGGAAAATCGACAGGGAAGGCAGTATCAACAGCACAAAGACAGGAGGCTATATTCACAAAAACTATACACTCAGAAAATAAATCTTTAAGGGAGGCAATATCCTTGTTACGCAGATTAACTCTATTCACAGCATTTTTCATTACTATGTCGGCGGGAATGGCTTTCGCTGATTACCAGTTTGACGACCTTCAAGGGCCGAGCGGGGTTAGCACTCAATGGATGGTCATCAATGACACTGGCGAAACTTTCGGCGCGTCTTACTCCGAGGCAGTCAGAATTTCAGCCGATTTGCTTTCATCGGGTACTGCAAGGCTTGATGTCATTTCGGGAAACTCAAACACTACGGTTAATGACAGAAATTTGCAGACATTCTTTCTCGTCCTGTCAAATGGTGCGGGGCAGTTCGACATGAGCATGAAATCTCAGGCAATCGCCTTTGACGTTTCCACACCGAATTTAGGCGTGAATACTATCGTCAACGAAAACATGACACCCTATATTGACACTAAGACCGCTGACCAGTCCGGCAATGACACAGCCGAGTGGAAAACTTTTCACTTCAACATCGCCAGGCAGAATGACCGCAACAAGTATGATACCGTCATTCAGTCGTTCATGTTCCAGCAGAACCCGGACCGCTCACCGTCTCAGGCCATCACAAGGCCAATGGTAATATCGAACGTCTACCCCGGCACAGCGCAGTCATCACAAGCTCCCCTCATCGTCAGAATGACACTGC